>JAIOJM010000029.1 GCA_019911785.1 Sulfuricella sp.
GTGAAATACGCGAAACTGCATGAATTGAACAAGAAAGGAAAATCTTGAAAGTTTTAATTACCGGCGTAGCCGGATTCATCGGCATGCATGTTGCCCAGCGTTTGCTGGCGCAGGGTGTCGAGGTGGTCGGCATCGACAACCTCAACGATTACTACGATGTCCAGCTGAAGGAAGATCGCCTGAAGCAGCTCATGCCGCTCCCGGGATTCCGCTTCGTCAGGCTGGACATGGCCGAGCGCACTGCAATGGAAGCGCTTTTCGCCACGGAGAAATTTCAGCGTGTCGTCAACCTCGCTGCGCAGCCCGGCGTGCGCTATTCGCTGAAAAATCCCCATGCCTACGTCAACACCAACATCGTGGGTTTCCTGAACGTGCTCGAGGGCTGCCGCCATAACGGCGTGGAACACCTGGTTTATGCCAGCAGCTCCAGCGTCTACGGCTCCAATACGCATATGCCGTTCAGCGTGCACGACAACGTCGATCACCCGGTCAGCCTCTACGCCGCCACCAAGAAATCCAACGAACTGATGGCCCACACCTACAGTCACCTGTATCGTTTGCCGACCACCGGGCTGCGGTTCTTCACCGTTTACGGGCCGTGGGGCCGGCCGGACATGTCGCCTTCCCTGTTCGCCAGCGCGATTCTCGAAGATCGGCCGATCGACGTCTTCAACCAGGGCAAGATGCAGCGCGATTTCACCTATATCGACGACATTGCCGAAGGCGTGGTGCGGGTGCTGGATAAGGTCGCGGAGCCCAATCCGTCGTTCGACCGGGCTGCCCCCGATGCCGCCAGCAGCGATGCGCCTTACCGGATCTACAATATCGGCAACCATGAGCCGGTGGAGTTGATGACATTCATCGAAACCATCGAAAGCGCCGTCGGCAAGAAGGCCGTCAAGAACATGCTGCCGATGCAGGATGGCGATGTGGTCGCCACTTATGCGGATATCGAGGAACTGAGCCGGGCGGTAGGTTTTGCGCCGCATACGCCGTTGAGTGTAGGGGTGGCGAAGTTTGCTGCCTGGTTCAAGGATTATTACGGGGCGCGCTCAAAATGATACTGGTCACCGGCGGCGCGGGTTTTATCGGCTCGAATTTCATTCTGGACTGGATTGCATCTACCGGTGAAGCCGTCGTCAACCTGGACAAACTGACCTATGCCGGCAACCTGGAAAACCTCGCCAGCCTGAAAGGCGACCCCCGTCACGTTTTCGTCCAGGGCGACATCAACGACGGGAAACTGGTGGCCAAGCTGCTGGGCCAGCACCAGCCCCGCGCCATCATCCATTTCGCCGCGGAAAGCCACGTCGACCGATCCATCCACGGCCCGGCGGAATTCATCCAGACCAACATCAACGGCACCTTCAGCCTGCTGGAAGAAGTGCGGGCTTACTGGCAGGGGCTGCAAGGCGAAGAAAAAGCCGCCTTCCGTTTCCTCCACGTTTCCACCGACGAGGTGTACGGCTCGCTCGGCCCGAACGATCCGCCGTTCGCTGAAACCACGGCATATGCGCCGAACAGCCCCTACTCCGCCTCCAAGGCGGCGTCCGATCATCTGGTGCGGGCCTATCATCACACCTACGGACTGCCGACGCTGACCACCAACTGCTCGAACAATTACGGCGCGTTCCAGTTCCCCGAGAAGCTGATTCCCCTGATCATCCTCAATGCCCTCAACGGCAAGCCGCTGCCGATTTACGGTGACGGCATGAACGTGCGCGACTGGCTCTACGTCGGCGACCACTGCGCCGCGATCCGTGAAGTGCTCGCGCGGGGGCGTCCGGGCGAAACCTATAACATCGGCGGCTGGAACGAAAAAACCAACCTCGACGTGGTGCACACCGTGTGCGCCATCCTCGACGATCTGAAGCCAAATCCCGGCAGCACCCATTACTCATCCCTCATCACCTACGTAAAAGACCGCCCCGGCCACGACCGCCGCTATGCCATCGACGCGCGCAAAATCGAGCGCGAGCTGGGCTGGAAGCCGAAGGAAACCTTCGAGACCGGCATCCGCAAAACCGTGCGCTGGTACCTCGATCACCAGCCATGGATCGAGAATGTGGTGAGTGGAGAGTATCGGGAGTGGGTGGGAAGGAATTATGGTGAGCGGTGATCGGCAAGCAGTGAGCGGGAAACCCCATGAAGCCTGGAAATCCGCGATGGATCTGGTAGAGGGGGACTATCGGATTACTGCTACCTTCCCGGCAAGCGAACAATTTGGACTGGTTTCGCAGATGCGTCGGGCGTCGGTATCTGTCCCCAGCAATCTTGCCGAGGGTGCGGCCCGGGATGGCGTAAGGGAGTTTGCACACTTCCTGAGCATTGCCAAAGGTTCGCTGAGTGAACTGGATACACAATATCAACTGGCACAAAGGCTTGGCTTCATCAAGGAAAGTCATACCGATCTTGCCGGTCTGATTGAAAAGGTAAGCAAGCTCGTTACCGGATTGCACAAGAAAGTCAAGGAGGGGGCCCGCACATGACCGCTCACCGTTCACCACTTACTGCTCACCACACCAAGGGAATCATCCTCGCCGGCGGCTCCGGCACGCGCCTGCATCCGGTGACCCTGGCGGTTTCCAAGCAGTTGCTGCCGGTGTACGACAAGCCGATGATCTACTATCCCCTGTCCACGCTGATGCTGGCCGGGATACGCGACATCCTGATCATTTCCACGCCCCAGGATACGCCGCGCTTCGAGCAATTGCTGGGTGATGGCACGCGCTGGGGACTGAACATTTCCTACGCGGTGCAGCCAGAGCCGGAGGGCATTGCCCAGGCGTTCATTATCGGCGCGGATTTCATCGGCAATGATCCGTGTGCCCTGGTGCTGGGCGACAATATCTTTTATGGCCACGAATTGGCGCAAGATTTGCGGGCCGCGGCGCAAAAGGACAGCGGGGCGACGGTATTCGCCTACCCGGTGCACGACCCCGAGCGCTATGGCGTGGTGGAATTCGATCAGGCCGGTCAGGCGCTTTCCATCGAGGAAAAACCCCTCAAGCCGAAATCCCGCTATGCGGTGACCGGCCTGTATTTCTACGATAATCGCGTGGTGGAAATAGCGCGCTCGCTCCAGCCCTCTCCCCGAGGCGAACTGGAGATTACCGACGTCAACAGGCTATACCTGAGCCAGGGGCGGCTGGACGTGGCGGTCATGGGCCGCGGCATGGCCTGGCTGGATACCGGCACGCACGAATCCCTCCTGGAGGCATCCCAGTTCATCGAGACGATAGAAAAGCGCCAGGGCCTCAAGATTGCCTGCCCGGAAGAGATCGCTTACCGCATGGGCTATATTTCCGCGGAACAGCTGGAAGCTCTGGCTATACCATTGAGCAAAAACGGCTATGGGCGGTATTTGCAGGGGCTGCTGCAGGAAAGGCTGTTCTGATGAAGGTTGTCCGGAGCAGCATTCCCGACGTATTGATCCTCGAACCCAAAGTGTATGGCGACGAGCGCGGCTTTTTTTTCGAGAGCTACAACGAAAAAGTGCTGGCGGAGGTGGCGGGAATTACCGCGCATTTCGTCCAGGACAACCATTCCCGCTCGGCAAAAAACGTGCTGCGCGGCCTGCATTATCAGATCAAGCAGCCGCAGGGCAAGCTGGTGCGGGTGATTGCGGGCGAGGTGTTCGACGTTGCGGTGGATATCCGCAAGAGCTCGCCCACCTTCGGGAAGTGGACGGGGTTCAACCTGTCGGCGGAAAACAAGCGCATGGCCTGGATCCCCCCCGGTTTCGCGCACGGCTTCCTGGTATTGTCCGACTACGCCGAGTTCTTGTATAAAACCACCGATTACTGGGTCCCAGAACACGAGCGCTGCATCCGCTGGAGCGACAGCGATCTGGCCGTGGATTGGCCGCTTCAGGGTGAGCCGGTGCTATCTGCCAAGGACCAGGCGGGTGCCGCATTCCGCGCAGCCGAGGTGTTTGAGTGAAAAAAATTCTATTGGTCGGCAAGAACGGCCAAGTCGGCTGGGAACTGCAACGCACCCTGGCGCCGCTGGGCGATGTAGTCGCCGTTGACCGCCAGGGCATGGATCTGGCCAACCCTGATTCGATCCGCGGTGCCATCAGAACGATCCGGCCGGATTTGATCGTCAATGCCGCCGCCTATACCGCTGTCGACAAGGCGGAGAGCGAACCCGACCTGGCCATGGCGATCAACGGCATCGCGCCCGGCATCATGGCGGAAGAGGCCAAACGACTCGGCGCCGCCATGGTTCACTATTCCACCGATTACGTGTTCGATGGCACCAAAACCTCGCCCTATACCGAAGAGGACGCGCCCAACCCGCTCAGTGTTTATGGCAAAACCAAGCTCGCCGGCGAGCGGGCGATCCAGGAGGCGGGCATCCCGCACCTGATTTTCCGCACCAGCTGGGTGTATGGCGCACGCGGCAGGAATTTCCTGCTCACCATCCTGCGCCTGGCGAAAGAGCGCGATGAACTGAAAATCGTGGCTGACCAGATCGGCGCCCCCACCTGGAGCCGCATGATTGCCGAAGCTACGTCACAAATTCTCGCGCAAAGTATTTTACCCCTTACTCCTCACCCCTCACTTCTCACCCAATACGGCGGTGTTTACAATTTGACAGCAGCCGGCCGGACTTCCTGGTACGGTTTTGCCAAAACCATCCTTGAGTCCGTGACGCCTCAAGGAGGCAACCCCTCACCCCTCACCCGTCGCCCCTCACCGAACTTGATTCCCATCACCACGTCCGAATATCCGCTGCCCGCGCCAAGACCTTCAAACTCTGTCTTGTCTTCTGCCAAGCTCAATCGGACATTTGGCGTGGCACTGCCCACTTGGAGCGATTCTTTAACCCTTTGTATGGGCGAATGACGGAATGGATGTCGTCATGGTTGAGTTGGGTTATGCGGGTATCCACTTGCAGTCGAGTTCGACAAAAAATACAAACCCATCGGGTTCGACCTTTAATAAATAACAATGGAATATGAAAAGGAATGTCCTTTGAGCCGTGAAATCCGCAAGGTTTTGGTGGTGGGCGGCAGTGGTTTTATTGGCAGCCATTTGTGCCGCAGATTGCTGGCCGAGAATTATCTGCCCGTGGTATTCGATCGTGTTGCCCCGCCTGTAGAGGGGGTTGAATATCATCGTGGAGACATGTCTACCATTGCCGATCTGTGGCCTTCCCTGCTGGAGGATGTAGTCGCTGTTTACCATCTTGCCTGGACGACCAAGCCCCAATCGGCGAACAATGATCCGTTGTTCGATCTTCAGTCCAACGTGGCAGCGGGCATCCATCTTCTGGATGGCCTGGTTCGCTTGAGTCATCGGCCCAGGTTCATTTTTGTGTCGACCGGCGGGGCGGTTTATGGTCAGGCAGGGAATCTGCCTGTTCCGGAAGATTTTCCTACAAATCCAATTAGTGCCTACGGCATCAGTAAGCTGGCGCTTGAGCATTACTTGCAGCTTTATCACCGATTGCACGAGCTCGATTATCTGGTGTTCCGGCCCGGCAATCCTTATGGGGAAGGGCAGGATCCGGCTGGCGCGCAGGGTGCTGTGGCCGTGTTCCTCGGAAAAATTTTTCGCGGGGAACCTGTCACGATTTGGGGTGACGGGGAGGTGGTTCGCGATTATCTGCATATCGATGACCTGGTCTCCGCCCTCGTGGCTGGCCTCGCTTATCAACCAACGGCAGCCAACCCCCGGGTCTTCAACGTGGGCAGCGGCGGGGGCGTGAGCCTCAACGGGCTGGTAAAGATGCTCGAACAGATAGCGGGCCGGCTCGCGCGGGTAACTTATACGCCGGGCCGCAAGGCGGATGTGCCGCATATTGTTCTAGATATCAGCCGGATCCGCGAGTACCTGAAGTGGACGCCGAAAATCACGATGGAACAAGGTTTGAAGCGCACCTGGGACTGGATTGCCGCTTCGGAAGAAGGTGTGCGGTGAAGGTTATTTACAGCACAGCCAGCCGTCTGGGCGGAACGGGACTTTCCAACGTGGCTTTTCATGCGGCTCGGGCGATCTACCGTGCGGGTAGCTTGGTGAAAGTCATCGCTTACGGCAACCGCCAGGCTGAAATTCCCCGTGATCTGATCAAGACCATCTGGTTTCAGCCGGCAAAGATTTTTTCTTCCCTTTCCTCGCGCTATTACTATTCGATGAAACGGATGTGGCTGGACTGGCGGGTGGCCGCTTATCTGCGCCGCCACAAATGCGACATCTTTCATGGCTGGACGCATGAATCGTTGCGCTCCCTGCAAGCGGCTAAACAGCAGGGGGCGATCACCATCGTTGACCGTGGCTATTCCCATCCGCGTTTCAGCAAGCGCATTCTCGATGAGGAATATGCCATCTACGGTGTGCCGCGCAAGCTTGAACAGGCGCCGAAATGGCTGTCGCCGTTCGATCACTGGCGGCGCGAGCTGGAAGAGGCCGTCGAAGAATTTGACGTTGCCGATTATGTTTTCGTCAATTCCCGGTTCTGCTACGACACCTTCGTTGATGAGGGTTACCCGAAGGAAAAGCTGGTCATGATTCCGCGCGGGTTCGAGGTGGCGAAATTCCGCCCCCTGCCCAAAGAAGACGACAAGTTTCGGGTGGTATTCGTCGGCCTGCTGTGTGTACGCAAGGGCCTCAAGTATCTGCTGGAGGCTTGGGACAGGCTGAATCTGCCGGATGCGGAACTGGTACTGGTCGGAACCCTGCATGAGGAACTCAAGCCGATGATGGCGCCCTATCTGGGACGGAAGGATGTCGTCCATCTGGGTTTCGTGCCGGATCCAGTGCAGCTCTATAACCGGGGTACGGTGTTCGTGTTTCCCTCCGTGGACGAAGGCAGCGCCAAGGTGACCTACGAAGCGATGGCCTGCGGCCTGCCGGTGATCGTTACTCCCAATGCCGGCTCCCTGGCCCGCGATGGCAAGGATGGATTCATCGTGCCGATACGGCAGGTGGAGCCGCTCATGGAAAAAATCCTTTATTTTTATCAGAATCGTGATGCGGCGGCGGAAATGGGTGCAGAGGCCCGGCGGTATATCGAAACCTACACCTGGGAGCATTATGAGCAAACCCTCATCGAAACCTATAAAGAATTACTCAAGCGGCCATTAGCCCATTAGCCCAATATGCCTTTGTAGTCAGGCTTCAGCCTGCCTATCGGTTATCAGATTGCTTTCTTAATCCGGCTCAGCTACTATTTGCTACATTTGTAACAAATAGGGACGAGCCATGAGCATGCCTGTACGCATTAATGATGAATTGTACGAACAAGCGAAGACCGCCTCAAAGGGGGAATGCCGCACCATCTCAGGTCAACTTGAATTTTGGGCGAGGGTAGGCAAGGCTGCGCTGGATAACCCCGACCTGCCTATTGAGTTCGTTAGGGAGCTCATGATTGCCAGAGCGGAAGATCGCAAACAACTTACCCCCTTCGTGCCAGGGCAATTCCGTGGCTGAGATTCGCGTTCAGCAAGCCAACGCTTTTCTGCGCGCCTATAAAAAGCTTCACAACAACCAGAAGGATGTAATTGATAAGGCTGTAGCAGACATCGTTCGCGATCCGACCATTGGTGAAGCGAAGAAGGGCGATCTCTCCGGCGTTTATGTTCACAAATTCGACTGTGTGAACCAACAGTTCCTTTTGGCCTACGAATATGATTCGACAACTCGCGTGTTGTTATTGGTTGGAACACACGAGAACTTTTACCGCAACCTCAAACGCTGATTCATAATCGCATCAGCGGATTCAACGCCTTCGCCTCTTGAGGATGCTCCGGTGCCAAGAGAAGGGGCTTTGCGAGTTTCGCGTTAAAGTCTTTGGCGATGCCTACGGCGAATAAACATTGCATTTAGTCAGTGAATTATTGTCTTGGCTCAGGAGCCAGCCCTAGTATTAATGGATGAAAATCATCCATTGCATGGTCGATATTCATCCTATAGAATCGCGGAATGTATACACGACATATTTCCACTTTGCTCGTTGATGCGTTGGCAGATACACCTGTTGTGCTGCTTAACGGGGCGCGTCAGACTGGTAAAAGTACCCTGGCTCAATCGCTGGCCACAAACAATGCCTACCGTTACTTGACCATGGATGATCGAGTGGTATTGGCTGCGGCCAAGAATGACCCCGCCGGTTTTATCGCGGGACTTGGCGGCCCGGTGATTCTTGACGAGGTACAGCGTGCGCCCGAGATTTTTCTGCCAATCAAGGCCGAGGTGGATCGTGATCGCAAGCCGGGACGCTTCTTGTTGACAGGCTCGGCCAATGTTTTGCTGTTGCCTCGCATAGCCGATTCGTTGGCGGGACGCATGGAGGTGCTGTCGCTCTGGCCGTTATCCAGCGCGGAGATGGCCGATTCTCCGATTTTCAATCGGGCGGACTGGTTGTTTGATGGAAAAATCCAGGCTTGGCCTATTCCTGCTTGTGAGCGCGAACAACTGATTTCGACGCTGCTAAGCGGCGGTTTTCCAGAGGCTGTCGGGCGAACTTCGCAGCGCCGTCGCGCCGCTTGGTTTGAAAGTTATCTGCAAGCCATTTTGCAGCGGGATGTTCGTGATTTAGCCAATGTTGAGCAACTGACCGAGATCCCCAACTTGCTCCGGTTGCTCGCGCTGCGCAGCGGGGGTTTGCTTAACTTTGCCGAGGTTTCGCGTACCAGCAGGCTGCCGCAGACGACGCTAAAGCGTTATTTTTCTTTGCTGGAAACGCTCTTCCTTGTCGTGCGGCTTCCTTCCTGGGAACGCAATATGGGCAAGCGCATGGTAAAAGCTCCCAAGGTTTTTTTGCCGGATAGCGGATTATTGGCGCATCTTGCTGGGGTGACCGAAGATGCTCTAGTTCCGGGAGCTGGTTTGCCAGGCGGCTTGGTCGAGACCTATGTGCTGGGAGAACTGCTCAAGCATCTGGCTTTTTCGGAGAGGGGGCTGACGCTTAGCCATTACCGGACGCAGACAAATATCGAGGTTGATTTCATCTTGGAAAATCGCCTTGGCAAGTTGACTGGCATTGAGGTCAAGGCAAGCAGCAGCGTGAATGGAAAGGACTTCAAGGCAATGCGACATTTGAAGGAGACTGAGCCGCAGTCGTTCCAGCGGGGAATTGTGTTGTATGCGGGACGCGAAGTGGTCGCGTTCGATGTGGATATGTTTGCCGTGCCGCTGTCGGTATGGTGGGCATCGCATTAAGTGACTTGAGGAGAGGGATTCATGGCTAATGGGCAATCCCGGATGAAAGTTCTGTTTCTTCTCACCAAGCGTCAGCCACCCAGCAGCCGATTGCGTGTCACGAACTGCCTGGATGCTTATCGTGCCGCCGGCGTCGAACCCACCGTGATGCCGATTCCTTCCGGTCTCCTGGGACGCCTTCGGATGTTGCGCGCGGTCGCGCAGCATGACGTGGTGCTGATCCAGAAAAAGACTTCCTTTCATCCCGTCGAACTGGCCTTGATGAGGCGATTAAACCCGAGAATCGTCTTTGATATGGATGACGCGGTGATGCTTCATGAGCTGGAGCACCATCAGCCGCTGACTGGAAAAAATCTCATCAAATTCATCAGGACGGTGAATCACTGCGCTGCGGTGGTGGCAGGCAACCGTTTCTTGGCGGCCTTTGCCGAACCGAACTGCAAGCGGGTGTATGAGCTGCCCACCCCGATAGATACCCAGCGCTATCAGTTGAAGGATTACAACGCGCCAACCGACAAGGTGATCATCGGTTGGGTCGGCGTGCGCGGCAACCTGCATTACCTCAAGCGGCTGGAGTCGGTCTTCCAGAAGCTTTGCGCAGAGTTCCCCGATGTTTATCTCAAGATCGTTTCAAACGATTTCATCGACATGAGCGGGGTGCGCATCATTAAGGAGAGGTGGGCGCTGGATACGGAAATTGAGGCGCTGCGCAGTTTCGACGTCGGCATTATGCCGCTGGACGATACCTTGTGGGCTCGGGGAAAGTGCGGATACAAGATCCTGCAGTACATGGGGGTCGGGGTGCCTGCGGTAGCTTCGCCGGTCGGTATAAATAGCGAGTTCATTCGGCACGGAGAAACGGGTTTTCTGGCTTCTTCGCCGGAGGATTGGTATAAAGCGCTTCGAGTTTTGGTTGCAGAACGCCAGACGCGACAAATATTCGGATTGAAGGGTAGAGGCTTGGTCGAAGAACATTATTCCCAAGACTATTTTTCGGCTCAGTATCTGAAGATTTTCCATGAAGTTGCCAAGCTTGTTTGACAATCATATGGCAATCAACCCCGATTCCGGCATGCCACTATCCCAGTTCAAGGATGTCCGCAACATCCTGATCATAAAATTCAAGCATATCGGGGATATCCTGCTGAGCGTGCCAACGGTCAAGGCGGTCAAGCAGACATTCCCTGACGCGGCCATCAGCTATCTTCTCAATGATGAAACGGCCCCGATGATCGAGGGTCTGCCTTATGTCAACGAGGTAATCCGGTTCGACCGCAGGCGAGGTCTTTTTTATCAGATGTCTTTGCTGGCCAAGTTGCGCCGCCAGGGTTTTGACCTGACCGTGGATTTGTCCGGCGGCGGTGACAGGGGCGCATTGTGGAGCTTTTTCACCGGAGCGCGCTACCGCATCGGGACCCTGCCTGCGGGCAGGAAGGGGATGGCGGGCAAGACCTATCTTTATACCCATGCGGCGCAAACTCCCGATGTCCGGCGCCACTCGGTCATTCGCGACCTGGAGATCGTTCGCCCGTTTGGCATTGATACGCGTGATTTGGCAGTGGATTTCGCCGTGCCTGATCGGGTTGCCGCATCCGTTCGCAACAAACTGGCCGAAAAAAGAGTGGCACGGGGAGAGGATTACGCGGTGGTTCACCCAACTTCGCGCTGGTTGTTCAAGTGCGCAGATGATGCGGTGATGGCGGAGTGCATTGATCGTTTGCAACAGGACTTCGGCTTGCGGGTGGTGGTTACCTGCGGTCCGGCACAGGCTGAGCTTGAACGTCTGTCCAGCGTGCTCAGTCATTGCCATACTCATCCAGTGGTATTCCCCGGGGAGCTAAATCTCAAGGAACTGGGGGCGGTTCTTGCCGGCGCCAGCCTCTATATTGGCGTGGATTCAGCGCCCAGCCATCTTGCGGCGGCAATGAATGTGCCTTCCATTGTGTTGTTCGGGCCGACCGGTGCATACAATTGGGGGCCATGGACAGACGAAGCGGGTGAGAATCCTTATCCTCTGAGAAAAGGGATTCAGCGCGCAGGCCGGCATGTTGTGTTGCAGCAGGATTGGGTCTGTGTGCCATGCGGTAAGGCAGGTTGCGAAGGGAAGCGGGTGAGCGATTGCCTCATTCAGCTGACTTCCGACCAGATCCTTTCGGAAGCATCAAGGATGCTAGGGCGTTAAGAAAATGATGGGCATGCTTCAATTTCGATATCAGGAAAGACGAGGGGTTCGATGAAACTCAAGACGCTTGTTCACCGTAAAGTCAGGAAATATCTCTACCGGGCTTTTCGCTACCACCCGCTGATTGAAAGAGGAATTAACATTCTGAGAAAAACGAATGTGGTTTCGCTGCATGAAATCGGGCTGGAGATTCCGGTTGAACCCGGCGATATCATTATCGATGGTGGTGCAAACATCGGTGATATTTCTTCTCGTTTTGCAGCGACGCAGGCTGAAATCTATGCATTTGAGCCGAATCCCCATGCTTTCCGACCGCTGCGATCCCGGTTCAGAGGCAACCCCAGGGTGCATTGCATAAACAAGGGGGTGATGGATGAAGAATGCAAGTTGCCGCTTTATATCCCGAAAGCTCAGGGCTCTGCCGATAGCATCGATGTTTCGGTGGCTGCCAGCTTTTTGGGGGGAAGCGGGAGTTCTGGAACTGAACTGGTTGAAGCGGACTGTGTGAATATTGGCCAGTTCATTAATTCCCTGAATTCCCGGGTCAAGCTGTTGAAGCTGGATATCGAAGGGGCGGAATGCAAGGTGTTGAACAGCCTGATCGATAGCGGTGTCATCCATAAAATCGACTGGGTTGTAGTGGAAACACATGAGAAGCAGATGCCCGACCTGGCTCCTGAGATCAATGCGCTGCGTAAGCGCCTGCGGGACTTAAATCTTGAGAGCAAGGTGCGTCTTGACTGGATATAGTCATTGGGACAGAAGGATTTTCTGTGCCGGCAATACGGGTGAGCGAGTGGATGGGGAGGGGCTATGGAAAGGCCGTTGAACGTTTTGTATGTGGTGATCGGTCTTAACCTCGGCGGGGTGCAACAGTGGGTTTTTGACCTGTGCAAGCGGCTTGATCCGAAGCGCTTTCGCCCCTTGGTGTGTGCCATTGAAAATACGGGCATTATCGGCAAGGAGATCGAGGCCTTGGGGGTGGAGGTGGTTACTCTGGGGTATCGGCGCCAGTCGTTCCGAACCATAAAGGCCCTGGCGAGCTTAATGAAAGAGCGGCAGATCGATATCCTCCACGGTGTCAGCTATCATCCCAGCCTGTATGCAAGGCTGGCCGGTCTGGTGGCAGGAACCCCGGTCATGCTGACTTATGAGCCGGTAGTGTATGACAACAGGAGAACCCAGCGCGTCCTGCTGAGCCGGTTCCTGGATCGTTATACGGATGGTTACGTGGCCTGCAGCCAGGGTGTCGCGCAGCAGCTCGGCGAATGGTACGGTTATTCTCAGGAAAAGGTGGCGCTGATTTACAATGCAGTGGATACCGAACAGTTCAAGCCACCAGCGTCCAGGGCCGATGCGAAAAGAAAACTCGGCTTCGACCCTGAGCGTCCCGTCGTCGGGATGGTGGCGCGATTGGATCCGGAAAAGGGCCACCGTTTTTTCTTTGAAGCAATCAAGCGCTTGCCGGATTATGCCGAGGTCCAGTGGCTGGTGGTCGGCAGCGGGCGGGCCGAGGCCGAAGTCAGGGAACAGGCAAAGCAGTTCGGCGTGGCGGATCAGGTGCGGTTTTTGGGCACTCGCCGCGATTTGCCGGATTTGCTCGGCGCCTTCGATATCTACGTTTTGCCGACCCTGAAGGAAGGCTTCCCCATCACTACCCTGAATGCCATGGCGTGCAGTTGCGCCGTGGTGGTGAGCGACTACCCGGCCAACCTGGAGGGGGTCCGAAATGAAGTCAATGGACTGGTCGTGCCGATGGGTGACAGCGTACAACTGGCGCAAGCCCTGGGCCGGCTGTTGGCTTCGGAGGTACAGAGGGCTTCTCTGGGAGACGCCGCGCGCCGCGACGTGTTAGACCGTTTTTCAATAGAGCGCCATGTCGCATTGATGGAAGCTTATTATCAGCGGATGTGGGATGCCAGTCGGAAAGAGACTTGCCGGTAACCTGATGTGATTAAACTGACGCCGCGTGAGGTCTGGACTTAAGCAATAATTCGGCGAACAGGAGATCGAAGTCCGAATCGATGTCGATACTGTCTTTATTTTCCATGATGTATGGCAAAGCGGGCTCCACAAAAAAACCGTCATGCTCAAGAAATGTCCGGCTTTTCATGGTGTATATCGCCCCGTTCGGACGGTAGGCGGCAGGTAGGCGCTGGCGAGGCTGGCTCAGGTATCCAGCCCCGAACAAGGGGCGAAGAAAGCCATGGTCCACGGTGAAATCCTTGTACGGGTGGTGCTCCGTTTCGGTCACGCTGATCGCGCAGGCGGACGATGAGGTGAAAAATGCCTGCAGGCACTGCTGGATATGGTGGCTGGTTCTCAGCGGAGAAGTCGGCTGAAGCAGGACAAAATATTCAGGTTGATGGCCGGCTTCGGACAGCGTTTCCAGCACATGCCGCACAACGTCGGCGCTCAGCGCGAGATCTGTCGCCAGCTCGGCGGGCCGAGCTATCACCTCGGCGCCATATTCCAGGCTCACTTGCCTAATTTCCGGGTCTTCGGTGCTGACGATGCACCGGCTGATCTGGCTGCATTCTAGTGCAGCAAGGATGGAGTGTGCGATCAGCGGTTTCCCGGCCAATAAAAGAAGATTCTTGCGCGGCAAGCCCTTTGATCCGCCCCGGGCCGGAATGATGGAGATGATTTCTGGCGGGCTCATTTTCCTAGTGGGACATCGAAGAATTTCTTTTGCTTGGGGGTTTGCCAGAGTTCCGGCGATGCCAGTCCCTGCATGAAATGTTCCGCACTGTTTCCGGTGCCGAAGTGGTCGGAGGGCTCCATGGAGGGGAGTGCGTTGATGCGGGCGATGGCTTCCAGGATCGATGCCTTGGTGTTTTCGGCGTTAAGAATGGATTGGTACTGATACCGATCTTGCTGCCGGGTGCCGACATTGATGGTCGGTACGCCGTACACCGGCGCTTCGCGTATGCCGGCGCTGGAGTTGCCGATGATGAAGCGGGCGTGTTTCAGCAGGGTAAGGAAATACTCGAATCGCAGCGAAGGAAGCATGCGGAAGCGCGGGTCACCCTCCAGGGAACGGTAGGCAAAGAAGATGTTGTCGCAGCCTTCGTCGTTGTTCGGGAAGATAATCACATACCGTCGGCCGCTTTCCGCCAGAGCGTCCACGAAAGCCGCTGCCTCATCGCGAAGCTTGTCGAGTTCCGTGGTGACGGGATGAAAGATCGCGATGGCATAATCGTCGAAGGGGATGCCATAGTAGGATTTGACCTCGGCCAGCTCCGGCAGCGTGGCGGAAAGCATGACATCGATATCCGGCGAGCCGATGACAAAGATGGAGTCCGGGTTTTCGCCGAGTTGCCGGAGCCGGTCAGCGGCCTCGACGTTGGCCACAAAATGAAGGTGGGACAGCTTGGAGATGGAATGCCGGATCAGGCCGTCAATGGTGCCGGAGACTTCTCCCCCCTCGACATGGACAACCAGGATATTCTGGAATGAGCCGACGATCGCCCCGGCCAGGGCTTCGACCCGGTCTCCGTGCACCACCAGCATGTCGGGTTTGTGTTCATGGATGTAGCGGGACAATCCCGCGATGGTGTTGGCGAGGACCAGTTCCATGGGTTCGCCGTGGATCTGGTTCATGAAAACATGCACGCGGTTGAAGCCTGATTTATGCACTTCCTCGACGGTATAGCCGTAGCGGGAGAGCGTGTGCATGCCAGTCACGAAAAGCGAGAGCTCAAAGTGGGGTGAAGCGGCAACTGCCTGCATGAGCGGTTTCAACTTGCCGAAATCGGCGCGTGTTCCCGTCAGGAAAAGGATTTTTTTAGTCAACTAGCTGGTCCCAGCGGATTTGTTCGTTTTTCCGGATATCTGCCCGAGTTTTTTTCCCCAGCAGGCTGTCAAAATGTTCTGCCTTGATCTGGCCGGTGCCTGGGCGTTTGACCCAGATATTGTTGTTGTTCAATGCCTCGCCGGCTTTGATGTCACGAATGGCGACCACGCAGGCATAGGCAAAATCGATGGTGGGCTGTTCCTCGGGCAGGATATCCTTGTGGCCTCCCAGGGCTTGGTGAATGGCCCGGCTGCCTTCGATGAGATCCTTGAGATCCCGTGGTGTCATGGAAACCGGAATATCGGGCCCTTTCCATCTTTTGCTTGAGGTAAAATGCCGTTCCAGGATGCACGCACCCAAGGCAACTGCACCTAGGCATGGATAATTGCTCAAGGAATGGTCGGATAGCCCGATCACCGCATCCGGAAAGGCCTGTTGCAGGTCTGACAGCGCGCCCAGGCGAACCTTGTCATAAGGGGTCGGGTAGATGCTGGTGCAGTGCAGTAGGGCAAATGGGGTTTTGTGCTTGCGCAGGATAGCGACTGATTTCGCGACGGATTCCAGGTTGTTCATGCCGGTGCTGAGGATCACCGGTTTGCCATAGCTGGCGATATGCTCGATCAGGGGGGTGTTGTTGCACTCGCCGGAGCCAATCTTGTAGGCGGGCACGCCCAGCTTCTCGAGTTGCACGGCGGCAGCCCGGGAGAATGGGGTGCTCATGAAGATCATGCCCTTTGATTCGGTGTATGATTTCAGCTCGCGCTCTTCATCCGCCGTCAGTGCGCAACGGCTCATGATGTCCCAGATGGATACCTTGGCATTGCCGGGAATTACCTTGTTCGGGATCATCTCGTCGTCGATGACGTGAGTCTGGAACTTGACGCATTCACATCCTGCGGCAGCGGCATCGTCGATCATCTGCTTTGCTTTGCTGATGCTTCCTTCATGGTTAATGCCGATTTCAGCGATGACCAGGGGCGGAAAATCGGGGCCGATGCGGCGGCCTGCGATTTCGAAGGAGTTAGGGCGAGTTGAATGACGGGCGCTCGACATAAGTAGGGAATTTTGTTTGAAAATTCAATTATACGCAGGCCATGGCAGTGAGCAAAGTGCTCAATTGGGCCGTATTAAGGTTCGTTTTGTTTCTTTGAATAGAGTGAAATCGTGAAAATTTATCTGGCAGATCTGACTCACACCACAATCACCATATCGAACGATTCGTTCCCGCTGAACGTGGCCATGGTGGCAGCTTACGCCAAAAAAATCATGCCCGATCTCGAAATCAGCCTTTTCAAGTATCCCGAAGAACTCAAGGTGGCGCTCGACCGGGAAATGCCGCAGATTCTCGGACTGTCCAATTATCCCTGGAACCTCGAACTGGACCGCTCCTTCCTGCGCCATGTGAAGAAGGAGAGTCCGGGCATCATCACGGTCATGGGCGGCCCCAATATTTCCTACGAGCCCGCCGATCAGCTCGAATTTCTGACGCGCCTGAAGGGCGAGCTGGATTTCTACGTGATGCATGAGGGTGAAACCGGCTTCGCCGAAGTCCTCAGAAATGCGGTGGCCCATGCTTTCAATGTTGAAAAGATGAAAGCGGCCGGTTTTCCGGGGGTGATCTTCCTGCGCAGGGACCAGGTCAATGAATATGAGCCGATCCCGCGAATGACAAACCTGGATGACTATCCCTCGCCCTATCTGACCGGGATGCTGGACAAGTTTTTTGACGACAAGCTGTCGCCGATGATCGAGACGCATCGCGGCTGCCCCTTCAAGTGCACCTATTGCCACGAAGGCCACAGCAGCTATACCAAGGTCAACAAGTTCAGCACCGAGAGGGTCTGCGAGCAGCTCGAATATATCTCGCAGCGGATCGGAAAAACCGTCAAGAACATGCTGATTGCGGATCCCAATTTCGGCATGCTCGAAAGGGATATCGAAGTCGCCGAGAAGATCAATGAAATTCATGACAAGACTGGCTTCCCCCAAACCCTATTTGCCACCACCGCCAAGAACCGCGGGCGCAAGCTGATCGAAATCTCCAAGCGGCTGCAGTCGGTTTCGATGCCCTTGTGGATGTCGGTGCAGTCGATGGATTCGGAGGTGCTGAAAAACATCAAGCGCAAGAACATCAGTGTCGAGGACATGATCAACACCCAGTACGAACTGGCGGATTACGGCTGCGAAACCAAATCCGAGTTGATCATTCCGCTGCCCGGCGAATCCTTCGCCACCCACGTTAAGGCGCTGGCCAAGTTGATTGAACTGCGCATCGGCCAGATCGTGTGTTATCAGCTGATGCTGGTGCAGGGCTCTGAAATGGAGATGGACAAGGCGACCCAGAAGGCGGCGCAGTTCCAGTCGAAATTCCGGGTGCTGCCGCGTAGTTTCAGCAACATCCCCGACCTGGAAAAATCCATCGAAACCGAAGAAATCGTCATCGCCACCAAGGATTTCAGCTTCGAGGAATACCTGAAAGCCCGCACGCTGCATTTGGCGGTGTCGGTTTTCTACAACGGACGGGCTTTTGCCGGTTTCTTCAAGTTCCTGCTCGAGCAGAAGGTCGACATCCAGGCCTTCCTGTTCCGGCTGGCAGATCTCGTGGCGGCGCACCGCGACCTGTCCGCGCTGTTCGCTGCCTTCCTGAATGATACCCAGCGCGAGCTGTTCGCCACCGAGGCCGAGCTGCGGGCCTACTACGCAGACGATGCGAATTTCGAGAAGCTCCTGAACGGTTCGGATGGCGCCAATCTGCTGCAGAAATACACCAGTGCGCTCTATCTCAAGCACAGCCTGGGTCTGGTGGATGCGATCACGTCTGCGGTGTTGACGCAGTTCCCGGACCATCCCGCGATGGAAAGCCAGATCAGGGACATCGCCAATCATCATCGCATGTCGTTCAGCCATTTCCTCGATGCAGACCGCCGGGAAGTGCGGTCGAAGGCCCTGTTCGGCCATGATGTGGCGGCATGGCTGAAATCGGATCGACCACTGGCAGAGTTCAAGTTCGATCAGGACGTGGAGATCGTGTTCCACACGCCTGACGAGCAGTACGAACTGATGGAAAGTTATTTCAAACGCTATGGCCGTGACAACCAGGCATTCGGCAAGGTGATGACGCGTCTCTGGATCGGAGACATGTTGCGCGTTCCCGCCGAAAATCATGTGTGATGGCAAACATTAGGATAAATCCGGCTATGGAAAATAAAAGGGGTTATTGAGTGGAGTCGCAGGGAAAACCAACGTTGTTCTATATCCTGAATTATGGCTCCAGTGCGGTGCGCAATATCGTGCGTGGCGGTGTCCTTGAGGCGCTTGTCGCCAAAGGGTTTCGCTGCGTGGTGTTCGGATTGCCCGAAAGCGAGAGGGCTTCTGTCAAAGATGCATTTGGCGACAACGTTGTTTTCGAGACACTGGAAACCCCGCCGCTGAGAGGATTAACCAAGCTGATTCAGAGGTTGAGAACCTACGTTTGGCGCAACCAGATCCCCTATGGCAAGCTGCTGGCCCATTTCGGGAAAAAGCTGACGATGCGCCATTCGTTTCAAGCGGCGGTCGGTAGGATGCTGGCGGGAGTGCCTTTCCGCGTATGGGAGAAGCTTGCGGAAAACGCGGCCACGTGGCCGCAGGGCGAAGAACTGCTGCGCAAGTACCGGCCTTCCGCAGTGGTGGTCAGCAACCCGATGGCGGCGGATGGCGTGCCGATCGATTACTGCCGCAAGCACGGTATATACACTGCGTGCATGCTGGAGAGCTGGGACAATCTGACAGTTCGCGGCGCCTTCTATTCTTCCCCCCATGATCTGCTGGTCTGGAACGACCTAATCCGGCGCCAGGCAATCTGCTTTCATCAGTATCCGCCGGAGCGCGTGCGCACCGTGGGCATTCCCAGCTTTGATATCTATACCCACCCGGAACTGCTGCCGAGCGAAGCGGAATGGCGAAAAAGTGTGGGCTTGCTGGGAAGCGGGCCGGTGATCGTTTACTCGACCTCTGCCCAGATCATTTACGGGCGCGAGGATGTGATTATCGACAACATCCTGCACGCCAGAGAGATCGGGATGCTGCCTGCTAATGCCAATTTGCTGATCAGGCCCCATCCTGCCGATGATTTTGCGGCCTATGACAAATACCAGGGTCAGGCTGGGGTTGCCATTCAATACCCCTATGCGGCGGTTGGCAGCGATGGAAACGATGTGACCATGGGAAAGCCTTTGATGTTGGCAGCGACAATGCGCTATGCGGCGGTGGTCATCAATGTCTTTTCGACCATGTGTCTGGATGCCATGGCCAATGGTGCGCCGGTTATCGTGATTGGTTTCGATGCCGTGCCTGTCCCACCGGAACGATCGGTTCGCAACTATACGGAGCTCCAGCACATCAAGGAGCTGCTGGAGTTCAATGCGGTTAGCCTGGCAAACAGCGGCGAGGAGTTGCTGGGCCTTATCAATCAATATTTGAATGACCGGTCATTCAACCTGGAGAATCGTCAACAATGTGTCGCAGCCGAAACTTTCGGGCTGGACGGCAGGGCGGCGGCCCGCGTGGCCGACCTGATTGCGAACAGGAGCAGCCAGTATGCGCAGGAACGTAAGGCGGGTTGACCGATTAAGGATTTCCGGGCCAGAACAGGGGAATTCACTGCCGTGACCCCCCCCCCGTCCAGGATTCTGCATCTCTTTGTCACCTTGCCAGTCGGGGGGGCCGAAAATCTGTTGCTGAGCATTCTGCGCAGGCTGGATCCGCAGCGTTTCTCCTCGGTGGTTTGCTGCATCGGGGAGAGGGGTGATCTCGGCGACCAAGTCGTGGACATGGGTTTCCCCCTGACTGAGCTCCATCTCCTGAACAAAGGGGGAATGGACAGGCGTGTGGTGCCGGCCCTGGTTGACCTGATCCGGCGCGAGCGAATCGATCTCGTCCACAGCCATCTTTACCATGCCAATTTCTATGGGCGCTTGGCGGCCAGAAAGGCCGGCGTACCCGCAGTGGCCTCGATCCACAATACCTATACCAAGCACAAGTGGCATCGCCAGCTTGCCAACTGGTATCTGGCCCAGCATACGGTCGCGATTATTGCGGGCTCCGAGGAGATTAAACAGGATGTAGTCCGTTATGATCACGTGCCTGAAGCGCTGGTCGAGGTCATTCCCAACTCGGTGGATCTGACGCGTTCCCTCTCTAAATTGTCGCGCGAGCAGGCACGGGAGCGTTTGGGGGTTCCTGAAGGCGCTGTCGTGCTGGGAACTGTCGGGCGCCTTGAGGAGCAGAAGGGCCATCGCTACCTGATCGAGGCGCTCTCCCTGCTGCGGCAGCGCGGTATGGATGCCTATCTGCTGCTGGTTGGAGACGGACGCGAAGCCCAGGCATTGAGGAGCTTGTCGGCCAGCCTTGGACTGGAACAGAGGGTGATGTTTCTGGGTACCAGAAGCGATCTGGGCGACTTGTTCCGGGCCATGGATCTGTTTGTCATGCCTTCACTGTGGGAAGGACTTTCTCTGGCAATGCTGTCGGCCATGGCGGCCGGTTTGCCGGTGGTGGCCACTTCTGTCGGTGGCGTTCGGCAGGTTCTGGGTGATGATGAATACGGCTTCACCGTTCCCCCGGCTGATGTTGCGGCCTTGGCATCAAGAATCAAAGATTGTTTCGCCAAGCCGGAAGAAACGGCGCGGATGGGTGAAAAAGGGCAACGGCGCGTACGCGAGAACTACAGCGACGAGGCGATGGTTAGGCGGCTGGAAGCGGTGTATGCGCGGGTTCTGTATAACTCAGTTGCAGATTACTCATAAAATGAGTAAAGTCAACCGTATTCAAAGAATACCGGGGGTATCTTCATGCCTGTCTCCATGCGCTTGCCGATAGCCATGAACACCAAAGATGAAGGTTTCTTCAAAGCGCTCGGCGCTTGCATCGCACAAGTGCGCAAGGAACAAGGATGACGCAGCAGCAATTGGCTGATCATCTGGGTGTCTCACAGCAAACGCTGGCACATTACGAGGTCGCCCGTGCTCGCGTACCTGCGTCGATGATGCCAACCTTGGCTCAATTGCTCACGCTCTCTCTCGATGAGCTAATAGGAAGTCCGCTGCCACAGCGCAAAGGCAGGCGCGGCCCCGCCTCACTCTTACAGCAACAAATCGAGACCGTCGAACAACTGCCCAAGACCAAGCAACGGTTCGTTTCGCAGATGCTCGATACCGTGCTGGTTTAGCAAGCTCGTCCGCCCGTTTAAGGAGAAGCAAGATGGCCGCAACCGAACAGGTGTTAATCGAGAAGATCAGGCAACTGCCGCCGCAGCGGCTGGCAGAAGTAGAGGATTTTGTGGATTTTTTGCGCACGCGCGAGGATGAACAGCGCCTCACGCAGGCCGCCGCAAAAGTCAGCGAGGCAAGCTTCGCGGCGGTATGGAACAACGATGAAGACGCCGCTTACGATCGGATGTGACGATGGCCCATTCCTTCGGCGATGTGGTGTTGGTGCCGTTTCCGTTCACCGATCAGTCGGGCGCGAAGAAGCGGCCCGCCGTTATCGTGTCCAGCAGCGGGTACAACGACAGCCGGCGCGATCTGGTCATCATGGCGATCACAAGCCAGGTGCGTACGCCGCTTGGTTTCGGCGAGGCGATGCTCGCCGACTGGCAGGCCGCCGGGCTGATCAAGTCTTCCGTGCTCAAGCCGGTCTTTACCACCATCGAGCAAGGACTCGTCGTGCGCATCATGGGTAAGCTCTCTGCCAGCGATCTGCACACGCTGCGCGAGGCCATCGCTCAGGTCATCGGCTAGAAAGACGTCCAAAGGGCCGCAATCGCGGCCCTTCTCTTAGCAGCTACGTACTAACGCACATGGCGCCCATGCCACCCCGAATCATGAACGTCACCATGTGTGCCCCCTCTCTCCTAATTCTCTCTCACGATTCCGATGTTGAGCCTATTCATCATGGTTCTCCTTGATGACTCGATCAAGCTACCGCGCCATTTCTTCGGCCATAACTTCCGCACGCGGATGGTAAGGCAATACTTGGCCAGTATCCGCGTATCTTTGTGCCCTGTTATCTGTGGAGAGTGACTTCGTACTCAAGTTGTTTTTAATGCGCTATGTGTGCGTAACGCTCGATAGAACACCTTTTCCATCGCATCCAGCATGGCGTCCAGGGAGAAGCGGGCCTGCGCCCGGGCTCGGCCGGCTTCACCCATCTGCCGGCGTAGCGCTTCGTCCCCTAGAAGCACAGTCAGTTTCTCCTCAAGCTGCAAGGTGTTTTTGGGCTCGATCAGGTAGCCGGTGATGCCATTTTCAACGGCTTCGTCTATCGAGCCGACCGTGGTCGAGACGACGGGAAGTTCCATCGCCATGGCCTGCATGATGGCTTGGGGCACGCCTTCGTTGGCATAGGAGGGCAGGGCAAACAGGTCCATGGCGGCCAGTACGTCCGGAATGTCCTCGCGGTGGCCGATCAGGTGGATTCTTCCTGTAAGGCTGGTCGCTGCGATGCGTTCCATCAGGTGCTGACGGCGCGGACCATCGCCGACAATCAGCAGATGGGTGGATGGAAATTTTTCCGCCAGTCCGGTGAATGCCTCCAGCAGGTAGTCGTGCCCCTTCCAGCTGCGCAGGGTGGCGGCAATGCCGATCACCGGCGCATCGGCTGGGATGCCGAGCTTTGAACGGATAGCGCCGCCGGACTTGATGGCGGCGCGGGAGAAGCGGTTCAGATCGATACCGGTTGGAATCGAGGTGGCATGTCCTGGCGGGAGAGCCAGCCTTTCTTCCAGCGCGATTTTTAGCCTCTCCCCGGTGGTGACCACATGATCCGATGCGCTGGCGTAGAGCCAGCGTGTCGTCCAGGAGGTGGAAACCAGGGCGGAGATGTGCCGTGTGCGGACGACCGGCACACGGCGG
Organism: Sulfuricella sp.; assembly: GCA_019911785.1. The sequence continues at coordinate 23,038 of JAIOJM010000029.1, forward strand.
GCGGAGGCAATCTGGGCAAGCGCCACCAGCCAGCTGTCGGTCGAGCTATGGGTGTTGATGACATCGCAGGCGTTGTCACTCAGCCAGCGGCGCATGGCGAGGACGCCTTTGAGGGTTTTCTTCTCGAAGGGCATGGCCTCGACCGGGATTCCGCGTTCCCGTGCCGCCTGGAAAATTCGCGCACCGGGCGGGGTGAGCAGGGTGACCCGGTGTCCGCGCGCGATCATGCCCTGTGCTTCCGTCAGGATGCGGATTTCCTGGCCGCCCCATCCCTGCGAGGCCTCGGTGTGAACGATGCGCAGCGGTTTGCGGTCGCGCATGTCATGCCCCCTGCGCATCGGCATGGCCCACGCCGCTCATGGCGAACTGGATGCGATGAAGCTGGGCGTAGGTGCCATTCTTTTCCAGCAGCTCACGGTGGGTTCCGATCTCGACAATCCGGCTTTTTTGCATGACCACGATCCGGTCGGCCTTTTCAATGGTGGAAAGGCGGTGGGCGATGACGATGGTGGTGCGGTTGAGCATGAGATTTTCGAGCGCGGCCTGGACATGCCGTTCGGACTGCGTGTCGAGGGCCGAAGTGGCTTCGTCCAGAATCAGGATGGGCGCATTCTTGAGGATGGCGCGGGCGATGGCGATGCGCTGGCGCTGCCCGCCTGAAAGCTTGACGCCATTCTCTCCGACCAGCGTCTGCAGTCCCAGCGGCATTTCCCTGATGAATTCCATGGCGTGGGCGGCCTCGGCGGCCGCAACGATTTCTTCCTCGGAGGCCTGGGCCTTGCTGCCATAGGCGATGTTGGCGGCAATGGTGTCGTTGAACAGAACCACATCCTGGCTGACGAAGGCGATGTTGTCGCGCAGGCTGGATAGTTTGATGTCATCGATGCGGTGGCCGTCGAGCAAAAGGTTGCCCTGCGTGGGGTGGTAGAACCTGGGAATGAGATTGACCAGGGAGGTTTTGCCGCTGCCGGACTGGCCAACGAGGGCGACGGTTTCGCCGGGAGCGATATCCAGAGAAATGTCCTGAAGCACGTTGGCTCCGCCTTCGTCGTATTGCAGCGACACATTGCGGAATTCAAGATGACCATCGGCATGGGCGATTTCGATGGTGCCGCTGTCCGGTTCAGACTCCCGATCGAGCAGGTCGAATACCATTTCTGCCGCCGCCAAGCCGCGTTGCAGGGCTTCGTTGGTGCTGGTCAGGCGCTTGATCGGTGCCAGCAGCATCAGCATGGCAGTGATGAACGAGACGAACCCGCCCACCGTGATCTGGTCGCTGGCCGATTGCTGAGTGGCAATGTAGATGATCGCAGCCAGGGCAACAGCAGCAATCAGTTGAACCAGAGGCACGTTCAGTGAGGCAGCAATGGTCTGTTTCATGCCAAAGCGGCGCAGGCGGTTGGTCGCGTCATAAAAGCGGTGCTGTTCGTATTCCTGTCCGCCGAAAATCTTGACTACCTTGTGCCCTTCGAGCGTTTCTTCCAGTACGTGCGTGATGTTGCCCATCGCTTGCTGAGAGCTGCGGCTCGTCTGGCGCAGGCGACCGCTGAAGAGGCGCACGGATAACGCGACCAGTGGTGCCACCACCAGGGCAATCAAGGTGAGCTGCCAGTTGAGGTAGAGCATCCAGCCGAGCAGACCAAGCACTGCGAACGTGTCGCGCACCAGCACGGTAATCACATTGGTGCCGGCGGACGTTACCTGGCCCACGTTGAAGGCGACATTGGCGATGACGGTGCCGGATGAGGCGTTGTCGTAATAGGGCGTGGGCAGGCTGGTCAGTTTGCGGAACATGAGGTTGCGCAAGTCCATGACCAGCTTGCCAGACACCCAGCTGATCGCATAACTGCTGGTGAAGGTAAGTATGCCCCGGAGCAGGAACAGGCCGATCATCAGCAGGGGGATAAGCTTGATCATCGTCTGGTCGCGATTGACGAAGCTGCCGTCAAGCAGGGGTTTCAACAGGGCAGGCAGGGCGGGCTCTGTGGCGGCCACGGCAATGGTGGTCAGGATGGAAACCGTGAACATTTTCCAGTAGGGAACGACGTAGCGGAGCAATCTCAGGTACAGATCCTTGCTGCTCATTTCCTGCCTGTGCTGGCCATTCTGCTGGGGGCGCCGGGATCGCCGCTTATGCATTATTCAAATGTCCTAGAGAGAAGATGTTGAGAAAACAGGTGATTATACGCGTCTTAAGACCGCTTTTCAGTGCAGGGGTTTTCGGCAACGAGCTTCAGCAGGCTTGCCATCCGGTTCTGATAGGTATGGTCGCGATGGGCGCGGAGCTGGGCGGCATGCGCGACGCGTCTGCGGGTCTCGTCGTCAGCGATGGCCTGGCGGATTACTTCGACCAGTTCGGCTTCATTGCGGTAGCAGCGGATTTCCGTTTCGCCATCGAATAGCGAGGGGATTTCCTGCTTCCAGTCCACCACCTGGAATGCGCCGCAGCCAGCGGCCTCGAACAGCCGTGGATTGACCCCGTGATCGAAGTTGCCATACCAGGTGTGAATGTTCAGCACGACTTTGGCGCTGCAGAACATGCCGGCCATTTCCCCCGGCGTGAAGAATCCGTCTTTCAAATGCGGGTGCAGCCTGGATTCCGGAGATATTTTCTTGCGCCATGGCCCGAAGATTTTTACGTCGAAATGATCGACCAGCTTCTCGATGATCCGTTCTCGCAGCGGGCTCCAGTCACCGGCAAAGCAGACATCACACGCATACTCCGGCCGGGCTGCAACTGGATGGTGAACGCTGGGGTCGCAGGCGGTAGGCAGAAAGAAAGCCTGTTTGGTCCCGGCTTCCTTGTACTGGTCCAGGCATCCTGCAGAATTGGAAAACAGGTAATCATAGTGAGAGGCTTTTTTCAAAGACCGCGGTAGCTGGAACGGGTCGTTGATCCACCAGCAGGCGCTGGGTATGCCCTGCTTGCGCAGGTATTCCAGCGATTCGACGGAAATGTCGAAGCCGAACAGGGCGAGAAACAAATCCGGTTTGAAGCGGTCGATGGCCTTGCGAAGTCTGGCGTTGGTCGCCGATTTTTCTTCCGTGTGCGGCCGGGAAAAGCCGGCGAGTTTGTCCCGCAATTTATCCATCACGGTGGCGCGATAGTCGAAGACGAGGAGTTCGTGGCCGAGGGCGCTCAGGGCCTCTGCGCAAAACTTCCCCATCGGGACGGTTTTTAAATGGCCGGGGGTGGCAAACAGGATTTTCATCGATATCTGCTAATTTAATGCAAATTGAGAAGGCTCTCGTAGAGCGAGGATAACTTGATGCTCATGTTATCCAGCGAGAGCGGCTCGATGGTGTTTAGTGCGGCGGCAGCCAGTTGCCCCCGATGTGACGGTGACAGGAGCTTGCTCATGGCGGCGGCCAGGCAGGCCACGTCAAGCGCATCACAAACATAGCCATTCTCGCCGTCGTTGATCAGTTCTGCCGCACCGCTCTTGGTGCTGGTGATTACCGGCAGGCCGCAGGCAAATGCCTCCAGCACGGTGTTCGGGAAAGGGTCGTAGAGAGTGGGTAGGGCGAATGCATCGGCCGCGCCGTAAAAGGGCCGGGCGTCCTTTTGGCCGCCGGCGAAATGGACGCGGTCGCCAAGGTCCATGTTTTCTGCCCGTTGGCGATAGGCCTTTTCATTTTTGTCTTTGCCGACGATCAGGAGATGGCTGGATTCCGGAAGCCTTGTCATGGCGGTCAGGAGTGCGCGTAATCCCTTGCGCTCGAAGCCGGAGCCGACAAACAGGAACAGAGTGGCGTCGAGTGGGATTTTATATCGGGCGCGAGTTTCTGCTCGGTGCTCACCTTGCAGGCCAGGATAGAAAACCTGGGTATCGATGCCGCTGTATATGACATGCAGCCGGTCTTCAGGAATGCCGAAGTAGGACTGAATTTCATCCTTGACCATCCGTGAATTGCAAATCACCGCCTTGAGGCTGGGGCTGGAGAACAGCGCCTTTTCGGCGGCCATGACGTAGTGGTGGTAGGGGTTAAGCGCGATGCCGAGTTTGCCGAGGATGCCCATCGAGCGGCGGCGCTGTTTCAGCCATTCGCGGTGCACACCGTCGCCGGCGCGATACAGGTCGCAGCAGGGGATGCGCTCATGGGATTGAACCAGGTCGAAACTGCGTGTTTTCAACGCAGTGCATACGCAGCGTGCAAAGCTCCAGTCTCGCCATATGCTGCCCAGATAGAATGGATTGCAGATCAGGGCCTGATTGTGGCTGTCAGGAGCCCATTGTCGAGTGATGATGGTCAGTTCCAGCCCCTGTTGTCGCAAGCCCTCCATCGCACGCGCAACAAATCGTTCGGCCCCCCCAAAATCGGTATAGCGCTGACGGATCAGGGCGATATTTAATGGTTTTTCACTGGCGTCTTTGCGCATGACGCGAACAATAGCAAAATTTCGCGGCTTCCCCAATGGGCGCGAGAAATTCAGGACGGGCGGGGCGAATTAAAGGGGTTCAAATATTTTCACAGTTTCGCCGGCATCCAATTCAGTAAGGCGTCGGATTGTCAGCGCGCACCGCTGCTCAATCAGCGCCACGATCTGTCCAAGGATGGCGTGCCCGTTGCCCTCCGCCTCGAAAGTCGCCCGTGTCTTGCGCGCCAATTCGGGCAGGCGCTTGGCGATGTCCAAAATGCGCTTTTTGACTTGGGCCGGCGAAAGGCCCGCTTCGGCCGCGAACCCCTCCCAATGACTGGCCTGCACCTCGGTGAAACGGGTTTTGCCACCGATCTTCATTGCCATCTTGTCGGTCAGGTTGGGATAGACCGCCGTGGACAGCACATCGTAGAGCGGTGCCAGCACGGTGCCGCGTGGGGTGTAGAGCAGCGAGAAGTTCTTGGCGTGGGCATCGTGGTTGCCAGTCAGAGCATTGAAAATCACGAAGTCCAGCAGCTTCAGGATGTGTGGCGCGCTCGGCCGAGTGGTCCGCCGCAACAGATCGAAGGCTTGCGCTAGCCCCGGGGCCCCCTCGTTTTGGTATTTGTATTCGGGTGCCACGGCCAAGGCTTGGCAGAAATCCTCTTGGTGCAGTCGCAGGCGCTGACTTTCGGTGGAGATCTGCCGGTCATAGCGCACTACCAGCAAGTAGTGACGGTCACCAACCCGATGGATGTTGGCCTTGGCGACATCCAGTTTCAGGGCATCGGCCAGTGCCAGACAGAAGCCCTCATTGAATACGCTGCCCTCTACACCCGCAATCGCGGGCTTGAGAACATGGGAGCTGGGCGTGTTGAACAGTGGCAACCCAATACGGTCACCTTCAGCGACTACTGGAAGCTTGTCCTGCGCGCCAGCCAGGGACAGTCGCAACCCTTCCTCGCCAGCGAGCATCGGTCGCTTCGGCATTTCATCGAGAAGGCGCAACAAATCCGCCTCATCCAGCCAGCGCACGGCATTGGGTGAATCGGGAGCTTTAGGTGTCTGACCGGCCTCCAGCAAGGTCACGGCCCCGGCACATTCCCCTCCAATGCCATCGAGCAAGGCAAAGTCGTTCTGACGAGAGACATGTAGCATCTGGGCGATCAGCCTGCGCTTGTCACCCTCCGGTAGAAGTCCTGCGAAGAAGGGGCGTGTTGCGCGATCATCGAAGGGCTCGGCTTGCAGGGGGAGCGATTGCGATAACGGGGTCGCATTGGCCGTGGTGAGCCAGTCCTGCGCATAGGAAAAACTCAGTCGGCCATCGATCTGCTCCAGCGTGCCGATGTGTGTGCCAAACAACCAGACCTCGAGCTGTCGAGCCATCTCATTGCTCCTCGGTGCTGGATGGCAGGCCGTCTACGGCAAGGGTGCCGCCGAGTGCGTGCAGCACACGGAGGACGTTTTCCAGGCGGAGGGTGGGTTTGCCGGCTTCCAGTTCGACAATGAAGCGCACGCCCACGCCGGCCGCCAGTGCCAGCTGCGGTTGCGTGAGGCCCAGTTGCTTGCGTGCGGTACGCGCTGCCTGGCCGAGTGAGGCGGGAGTGTCGATGATCGTGGTCATGATGTTCCTGTTCGGGAAATTATCGCCACTGGGTCATGAGAATGCAAGAAAAATTTCCTGTTCGGGAAATAATGGCTCGTGTCAGAGCGCTATCCGTTAAAATATCCCGAACGGGAAATTTACTGGCTGTATATTCATCCGAAAAGGTACCCTTTACAAGGCAGGCAATGGGCGCGAGAAATACAAGACGGGCGGAAGTGCTTTTGGTAGAATGTCCGCCTGAGTTTTAGGTGCCTGTTCCGCCTTCCGGCGGACGGGTTAAACGGGAAACAGGTGAGTCCGGCAATGGACAAGGCCTGTGCTGCCCCCGCAACGGTAAGTGAGCGCGAACGTATCAACATGCCACTGTGGCTTAAGCCATGGGAAGGCGGTGCGTTTTTTCACGAGCCCGGAGACCGGCCTGGAACTGATACGGAAATGCCGCGGGGTGACGGTACGAAGTGGCTTTGTTGCGCCATTTTCGCGGTATTTCCATTGTT
>JAIOJM010000030.1 GCA_019911785.1 Sulfuricella sp.
GTGCCCCAGGGCACGGATCTGCTTGGAAAAAATCTGGTCGAAATCGTAGTCGTTGGCGATCGAGGTGAGGGTCGAAGCGTCGGTGGTCAGCGCGATCGCGGCGAGTCCCGGGCGCTCCATCTCGAAGCGGTTGAGCATTTCTGCGGAGAAATGCTGGGCATCGGCCGCCGAGCCGCCGTTGCCGCAGGCAAGAATTTTGCCGTCGGCCATCAGGCACTGTACAAGGCGCTCCGCCGCATCGGCAATCGGGGCCGCAAGCAGATCCAGCGCCTGCAGCTTGAGATGGGCGCTTTCGGTAAAGTGGTGGCTGATTCGGCTGATGAGGTCCATATGGTTTAACTTTAGAAATGGCTTTTAGCCACGGATGAACACGGATGAACACGGATTCCGCGTGGGAGTAGTTTCACTGGCAGGGTAATTTGAAGTGTTTGCATGATTCAATATCCGTGTAAATCTGTGTTCATCCGTGGCTAGCTTTTTAAATTCAAAATCACTCGCCAAAAGCATTCCTGATCCACTCGATGTCATTATCCCGCAGGCCGCGCAACAATACCACATCGAAGCGGCAGGCGGGGGAGGAGCGCAGTCGCTGCAAATAATGCCGGGCGGCGAGCACCAGCTTGTGTTGCTTACGGGCAGTGATGCTGGCTGCCGCTCCGCCGAAAGCTTCGTTCCCGCGCAGCCGGACTTCGACGAACACCAGCGTGTTCTGATCATGGCAGATCAGGTCGATTTCGCCGAAGCGGCAGCGGTAGTTGGTTTCGACCAGCTTGAGTCCCTGCCGCTGCAGGAAGGTCGCTGCCAGTTGCTCTGCTGCGGCGCCGGTATTACCGGGGTTCGCCAAGATTGCTCGGGTCGGCGAACTCAGTCGCTACCGCCGTCCCCTCCCTGAACTGTGCGGCCGCCAATTCGCGCTGGAACTGGTGGTCGGCAAGGCTGATCTGGCCGGTCACGCCGTCCAGCACGCTGCCTTCACCGGGCTGCGGGTTCTGCGCCATGACGGCGGCGATACGGAAGGCGTCGATTCCCAGTGCGTAGAGCCGTTCCTGCTCGATGCTGAAGTTTTCGGCACGTGGATACACCATTACGGCGGGATGGTCGGGCACCAGCAGCCAGGGCATATCGGCAAACAGCACGCCGTTCAGGTCGACATTCCGGCCTATCTGGTTGCCGCCGAAGACCATCGAGGTGGCGTAGGTCGGCGTGCTGGCATCCAGATAGGGGCGGACCATGCGGGCCAGATCGGCATCGGCGGCGAGAAAGATGATGTCTGCCTGATGCTTGATGACCGTATCGTGGACTGCAGGGAACTGGGTCCGCTCGGGGGAAAAGCTGGCCTGTGCCACCAGTTTCCCGCCCAGCCCGCGCCATGCGTCGGCGAATGCCTGCTGAACCCGCTTTGCCAGCGGCGTATTGGCGGTAACGGTCAGGGCAGTGCGCCGGCCGTCGTTAAAGGCGCGGCGAGCGGCCTGGCGCGCTTCGCCCTCCGCGGTCAGGCCGAACAGGTAGAGGCTTTCAGGAAGGACGGCTTCCCCTTCAGGGTAATTCAGGGCCAGGGTAGGCACCGTAACCAGATCGCTTTTCGCCAGCGCAGTGACGCCATTACGGGTCAACGGCCCGATCACGATTTTGGCACCGGCTTGCAATGCCTGCCGGTATGCGGACACAATATCCTCAACCTGGTCGCCGGTAGGATAGACTTGCAGCGGCAGAACTGCCGGAATTTGCATGATGGAAGCGGCAATGGCACCCTGCCTGACCGCCTCTGCCGGTTGCCCGAACGAGGCCGACTTGAGCGGCAGCAGCAGCGCGATATGGGGTTTCTGGCCTTCTTTCGGTGGCGTTGTAAAAGTCTCCGGCGGAAGCGCCACGGCCAGAGGGAAGGTTTGTGCGACCGGTGTCTCGGCTTGCGGAGTGGATGCTGCCGGCGCCGGGACGCTTGGCGCGGGCGCGGCGATGGGCCGGCCTTCTCTGACGGGGGCGGGTGTTGTCGAGGTGGCGCAGCCGCTGTTGAATGCGGCAAACAGGATAATCAGAAAGGCGGCAAAACGTTGCATCAGGAAAATAACCAGACAGGCAAAAGCATATTATATGTAGTTGCCACACCAATTGGAAATCTGCAGGACATCACCCTGCGCGCGTTGGAAATCCTGCGCAGCGTCGACGCCATCGCCGCCGAGGACACCCGCAACACCACCCGCTTGCTCAACCACTTCGCCATCGGCGCCAAACTGATCGCAGTGCATGAACACAACGAATACCAGGTCGCTACGCGGCTGATCGAAATGCTCCAGTCCGGCAAGTCGGTGGCGCTGGTGTCCGATGCCGGCACCCCGGCGGTGAGCGATCCCGGCGCCTACCTGGTCGCCAAGGTGCGCGAGGCCGGCCTGCGCGTCGTGCCCATCCCCGGCGCGAATGCGGCGATCGCCGCCTTCTCGGCGGCGGGGATCGCCGCGCCGCATTTCCTGTTCTACGGCTTTTTGCCGCACACCGCATCGGAGCGCAAACGCGAGCTCGCTGCGCTGAAGGCCACCCCCCACACCCTGGTGTTTTACGAATCGCCCCACCGCATCCTCGCCAGCATGGCCGACCTGTGGGAAGTGCTGGGCGGCGCGCGCACGGTCACCATCGCGCGCGAGCTGACCAAGGTTTTCGAAACCATCCATACCTGCACGCTGGAAGAGGCGCTGGAATGGCTGGAGGCCGACCCCAACCAGCAGAAGGGCGAATTCGTCCTGCTGGTGTCGGGGGCGGAAGCGGCAAAGGAAGAGGGGGTAGGCGAGGAAGCGCAACGCATCCTGCAACTGCTGCTGGCGGAAATGCCGCTGAAACAGGCGGTGAAGCTGGCCGTCGAGATCAGCGGCGAGAAGAAGAATGCGCTCTATGAACTGGCATTGCAGCTAAAAAAGAGTTAGGGGCGAGGCTGAAACGTGCCAAGAGGGCTTATCACAGCATTCCGGCAATTCATCAGGGCCCTTGGCGCTTCTTTTCCTCCTGCTTAATCTTCTTGTCAGCCTTCTTTTCCTTTGTTGTTTTAGCGGGCTCCTTTTTGACTGCTTTCTTCGAGTCTTGGCCTTTGCTCATGATTTTTGCTCCATCGTTGAAAAATTTGAATTCTGTATCGTCGATCTAACCCAATGAGATGGGCTTCCATCTATGCTATCGATGCGCCTGCCTGGAGGTGTTCTCAAACCAGTCAACCGGGCAAGGTGTCCGAAATGCACATTACACGAATTGGCCTTGATCTGGCAAAGCATGTTTTTCAGGTACATGGTGTTGACCGGCAAGGAAGGTCAGCTTGATCTGGCAGACTAGGTCCGACCCAATTGGTGCTAATTACGCTGAAGGGCTAAAACGGCCAGTACGGAGCATTCAGGTGGGCGTGTCAGAGGCCGGTGTAGATGCTTTCGTTGACTTGCTTATTGGTAACTCATAAGTTACCATATAAATATGAAAATCAGGGTCGAAGAATATCTTTGCGCAGATGGAACGAACCCTTATAAGTCATGGTTCGATGGCCTTGAAGCTCAAGCGGCAGCAAAGATTGTTACTGCAAAATTGCGTCTGGAAATGGGTAACACATCCAGCGTGAAGTGGTTTGACGGCATCGGCGAATACGTCATCGACTGGGGACCGGGTTACCGTGTTTACCTCGCCAAGGATGGCGAAACACTCATCATCCTGTTTGGCGGCGGCACCAAACGCGGACAGCAGCGGGATATTGACCGGGCAAAGGAATTACACGCTGAGTATAAGGCTCGGAAAAAGGCAAAGTCCGCCGCCAGCAAGACAGCAAAACGAAAGAGGTGATCGAAATGGCATTAACCCGAAATTTCAAGCAAACCGTGATTGAGCGCGTCGAGCGCGATCCTGAATTTGCAAAACAACTCCTGGATGAAGCGGCAACACTATTTTTGAGCGATGAACCGGAAATGGCACGCCTAATTCTTCGCGATCTTGTGAACGCCACGCTTGGGTTCGAGCAACTGGCCAAGCTGACTGATAAGCCGAGCAAGAGCCTGCACCGCATGTTGTCGCCCAAGGGCAACCCGAGCATGGACAACCTCGCGGCCATTTTCGGCGCTGTTCGCGCCCGTTTGAAAGTGGGTCTTGAAGTTCATGCGGTAGAAATGGCATAACCTGGATGCCAGCCCCGCTGGCTTTCCGTTATGCTGCATGACATCGAGGTTGCCGAGGCTCGCTATAGCGAATTGATGAAAGGGCGCAAATGAAAAAAATCGAGACTTATGCCAGCGTATGGGATGCCATTGCCGACACGCCGGAGCAAGCGGCTAACCTTCGTGCCAGGGCCGAACTCATGCAGCAAATCGCAGCCATCGTGAAGGAGAGCGGCTGGACGCAGGTTAAGGTCGCCACCCGCTGTGGCGTCACTCAGCCGCGCATGAACGACCTGCTGCGTGGCCAGGTGTCCCGCTTCTCTCTTGATGCGCTGGTGAATATCGCCACGGCGATCGGGCGTCGTGTGCATGTTCGAGCTTGAAGCGGCGTAGTAATGACTATGCTACGAATCTAGACCTGTCCCCGTGTTCCTTGGGTCGTTCCCAGCGGAAATTACGGGGTAAATTCTAGAGTCGTAGCATGGAATCGGCGTCTTTCAGCCCTCACCCTCACCGCGTTTCCTGAACCTCGTTGACGATTTCCGTCAGGTCTTTTTCCCAGCGCATGAATACGCTTTTTAGCTCTGGGTCCGGGAAGAAATCAGCAAGGACGCCGGGGCGGTCGGTGACCAGGATGGTGTTGTCCCGTTCGGCGAAGATCGCCACATTGAGCGGCAGGTAGGGAATCAGCTCGGGGTGTTTGGCGGTGAGCTGCGCGACCTCTTCCGCTTTGCCGTAGAACACTACCTTGTAGTTGTCGGTCTGGTAGCCGATTTTCGTCAGGCCGATGTCCACGTTCTGCACGTATGTAACCTTGTAGCCCCGCGCCGTGATGGCGTTTTGCAGCGCCATCATCGCTTCGGGGAAGGACAGGCCGGAACGGATCATCAGCAGCTGGTCGGCGCAGGCGGTGGAGGCCAAGGCGAATAGCAGGGTGGTGATCAGGAATCGCATCGTTCTTTTCATATCGCCGCTTCTTCCATGATCGCCAGGTAGTGCTTGGTCATTTCGTCGCAAAGGGTGTTGAGCTCGGCGTTGTTGAAGATTTTGCTCAGGCGTTTGGGGTTGACCGTCATCATTTTGACTTTGCCGTTCTGCTCCACCACGGTGATGCGGCAGGGCAGGAACAGGCCGACTCTGGAGTCGGTCGCCAGCGCCGCGTTCAGCATGCTGAAGTTGCAGAAATAGATGATGTGCTGGCGCGGATCTTCCTGGCCTGCCGGCACCAGCCCGTGGTTGAGCGGCTGCTCGCGGATGAAGAGGAAATTGTTCGAGCTGGCCGCCCGTTTCACGTTCTCGATCGTGGTCTTGAGGTCGTAGGGGGAATCCATGGTCAGCACGGCTTGTTCGGTTTCGAGCACGCCGGCGTGCCTGGGTCTGGGCGCCTTTTCGAAGCTGCGGATGAAGCTGACGATGTCGTCGATATCCTTTTCCTTGAGCCCCTGTTTCAGGAAGGAGGCCATCGGCGTGCCTTCGCGCCCGTTCATCAGGGTTTTCTTGATCATGCTGTCGCTGGCGGCAGCGAGAAAGCCGGGGTTGTTCAGGGCCGGCGCCATGATCGGAAGGTCGCGCGGGCGCGAGAAGGTCACGCCGGTGCCCTTGCCGCCTTCTCCGCCGGCACCGTGGCAGGCTGCGCACTGTGCGGCGTAGAGCGCGCGGCCATGCTCGGCATTTCCCTTGACGGGGGTGGCGGAGAACTGCGGCGCCGGTGCCTTGCTCCAGCTGCGGATGTGGCGGACGATGGCATCGATGTCGGCGTCGGGCAGTGCCGATGTGGGCATGACCCTGCCGGGGCGGCCAAGACGGATGGTCTTGTGCAGATAATCGTTGCTTACGATGGCCTGGAACGAGGGCAGCGAGAGCGGAACGCCGAGTCCGCCGCCGCCATTTTCGCCGTGGCATGCGGCACAGTTGCGGGCGTAGAGCCTGGCGCCGTCCGGAGCGGCCTGCGCTTGAAAGCTCCCCGCGAGAACAAGCAGAGTCAGTGCGATAATTCTGTGCATGTGAAAATTATAACTTAAACTGGAAAGGTCGGTTCCTGAAGCGTCGTATAATTCTGGAAACGGCGGTTCAACAGCTTTTCTAGGATATGTTCAAATGGAAAAATTAACTCTTATCCGTCCCGACGACTGGCATTTGCATCTGCGCGACGGCGAGCACATGCGGGCGGTGCTGCCGGGCACGGCGCGCCGCTTCGGCCGCGCCATTGTCATGCCCAACCTCAGGCCGCCGGTAACCACCACCGAGCTGGCGCTGGCCTATCGCGGGCGCATCCTCGCGGCCTTGCCGCAGAATGCGCGCTTCGAGCCGCTGATGACGCTCTACCTGACCGACAACACGGCGCCTGCCGAGATTGTCCGAGCCAAGGCGGGCGGGCTGGTGCACGGGATCAAGCTGTACCCGGCCGGGGCCACCACCAATTCGGATTCGGGCGTGACCGATCTGCTCGGCAAGTGCAGTGCGGCACTGGCGGAAATGGAAAAGCAGGATTTGCCGCTGCTGGTGCATGGCGAGGTCACCGATCCTGAGGTGGACGTGTTCGACCGCGAAAAGGTGTTCATCGACCGTGTGCTGGCGCCGCTGGTGCAGCGTTTTCCCGGCCTGCGCGTGGTGCTGGAGCATGTCACCACCCGTGACGGCGTGGAGTTCGTCAGGGCGGCATCAAGGCGCGTTGGCGCCACGCTCACCGCCCATCACCTGCTGATGAACCGCAACGCCATGTTCGCCGGCGGCATCCGCCCGCATCACTATTGCTTGCCGGTGCTGAAGCGCGAGGAGCATCGCCGCGCGCTGGTCGCGGCGGCGACCAGCGGCGATCCGAAGTTCTTTCTTGGCACCGATAGTGCGCCCCACGCCAAGAGCGCCAAGGAAGCCGCCTGCGGCTGCGCCGGCATGTACACCGCCCATGCGGGCATCGAGCTTTATGCCGAGGTGTTCGAGCAGGCTGGCGCGCTCGACAGGCTGGAGGCCTTCGCCAGCTTTTACGGCGCGGATTTTTACGGCCTGCCGCGCAATACGGACAGCGTTACGCTGGTGAAAGAAAGTTGGGATGTGCCGGCAGAAATGAAGTTTGGCGGCGATGTTCTGGTGCCGCTCCTGGCGGGCGGCAGCGTCGGTTGGAAGCTTGTCGGCTAGCAGCCTGCCAGGCTTGAAGAATCAACAGTCGTTAGTTGTTTACAGGACAATAACCAAGCAAAACAATCGGAAATGGCCAGTCTTTGCATGGTATAATGATTGCGAAGCTGGCTAGGCAGTCGCTGCGCGCGCAAGCGCGGAGAGGAAAGTCCGGGCTCCATAGAGCAGGATGCCGGTTAACGACCGGAGGCCGTGAGGCCATGGAAAGTGCCACAGAAAATATACCGCCGATGGCCGTTCCGAAAGGGGCGGATCAGGTAAGGTTGAAATGGCGAGGTAAGAGCTCACCGCGCACCCGGCAACGGGAGTGGCAGGGTAAACCCCATCCGGAGCAAGACCAAATAGGCAGGCGTTGAGGCGGCTCGCCGAGCCTGCGGGTAGGTTGCTTGAGTTCACGGGTAACCGTGCGCCTAGAGGAATGACTGTCCACGACAG
>JAIOJM010000295.1 GCA_019911785.1 Sulfuricella sp.
CGACGCCATCGAGGAGCGCGCCCGCAGCGAACTGGGCATGATCAAGCGCGACGAGATTTTTTTCCAGGTGCTGGAAGATCCGAAGCAGGCGCCGCGTGCACAGCCTGAGGCGAAGAAGACAGACATACCGCAGGTGAATGCAGCCAAGCCCTAAGGAACCGCTGATTAAATGACAAATCGTCATTCCGGCGAAGGCCGGAATCTAGAAAATTCAAAGCACTGGACACCGGCTTTCGCCGGTGCGACGAATAAATTAGCGCTTCCCTAAGGGAATATGACGTTGACTAACTGCGTCAGTCATTAGTTTCGGCGCGTCAATTCCGGATTTAACCCGGATAATGCTCGTGCATGTAGGAGCGCCGCCCCCGGCGCGAATGCGGTCGAAAATCGCGGCGATGGCGCCGCTCCTACAGTGGTGTTTGGCTCTAATGGGTAATCTGGGTTTAACCGGACACTATTGACCCACCTTATAAACTCACCTTGCAAAAGTAAATGCCATGATTTAGCCTTGTCTTATAAATTGCACAGGTCAAATATCATGCGTGTCGTAAATTTTACCGAAGCTCGTAACAGCCTCAAAACGGTCATTGATCAGGTCATCGACGATGCTGACTACACAGTGATCGCCCGGCGCGATGCGCCTGATGCGGTCGTGATGTCGCTCGATACTTTCAACAGCCTGATGGAGACCGTCCACCTGCTGAAGTCGCCGGCCAATACGGCCCATCTGGCTCGGTCCATTGAGCAGTACCGCCAAGGCAAGCTGACCCAGCAGGAGTTGGCAGATGCCTAGCCGGATCACCTGGACCCTGGCGGCTTGGGAGGACTACCTGTACTGGCAAGGCCAACTCAAGCGCATCAACAACCTGATCCAGGACTGCATGCGTGAACCGTTCGATGGCATTGGCAAACCAGAACCCCTCAAAGAAAACCTCTCCGGCTTTTGGTCGCGCCGCATCGATGAAGTCAACCGATTGGTGTACCGGGTCGATGGCGATGACCTTGTCGTCATTGCCTGCCGTTATCACTACGACTGATTGCGCGAACCCCTTGGCCGCCGTATCCGCAAAAACAAATCAAGACAAAAAAAGGAACTCGAAGCATGCCGCAACCCGATGAACTCAAACTCGCCATCGTTGGCCTGGGCTACGTTGGCCTGCCCCTGGCCGTGGAATTCGGCAAGAAATACGAAACCATCGGCTACGACCTATCCGAAGCCAAGATCGCCAACTACAAAAACTACTGCGACCCCACCGGCGAAGTCAGCACAGAAGACCTGAAAGCGGCAACCCGCCTGACCGTGACGACTGACCCATCCGCCATCAGCCAGGCGGATGTCATCATCGTCGCCGTGCCCACCCCGGTGGACGAGGCCCACATCCCCGACTTCTCCCCCCTGGTGGGCTCCAGCACCACCGTGGGCAAATACATGAAAAAGGGCGCCATCGTCGTCTACGAATCCACCGTTTACCCCGGTGCGACCGAAGAAGTCTGCATCCCCCTGCTGGAAAAACACTCCGGCATGAAATGGATGCAGGACTTTCACATCGGCTACTCCCCCGAGCGCGTCAACCCCGGCGACAAGGAACGCACCATCACCAAAATCGTCAAGGTCGTCTCGGGCGATGACGCCGCCACGCTCAAGACCGTGGGCGACCTTTATGCTTCAGTGATTACCGCAGGCGTGCACCGGGCCAGCAGCATCAAGGTAGCCGAAGCCGCCAAGGTCATCGAAAACACCCAGCGCGACCTCAACATCGCCCTCATGAACGAGCTCGCCCTGATCTTCGACAAGATCGGCATCGACACCCTGGAAGTGCTGCAAGCCGCCGGCACCAAATGGAACTTCCTGCCGTTCCGCCCCGGCCTGGTGGGCGGCCACTGCATCGGCGTGGACCCCTATTACCTTACCCACAAGGCCGAAATGCTCGGCTACCACCCCCAGGTCATCCTCGCCGGACGGCGCATCAACGACGGCATGGCTGCCCATGTCGCCCACCAGACGATCAAGCAGATTATCCACGCCGGAGGCTGTGTCAAAGATGCCAAGGTCATCGTCCTTGGCCTCACCTTCAAGGAAAACTGCCCCGACCTGAGAAATTCCAAAGTGGCTGACGTGGTGCGCGAATTGCAGGAGTTCGGCTGCGACGTCTCGGTGCACGACCCCGTCGCCGAAACGGCAGAAGCCATGCACGAATATGGCATCCAGCTCACCTCCTGGGAGCAACTGCCCGAAAAGGCCGACGCTATCGTGGCAGCGGTATCCCACAAGGAATACCTCGCCATGCCGTTGGCCGATATCCTCAGCAAGCTCAAGCAAGGCGGCGTTTTCACGGACGTGAAATCCGCCTATGACCCGGAAGCCATTTGTGCTGCCGGGCTCCA
>JAIOJM010000296.1 GCA_019911785.1 Sulfuricella sp.
TTCGTATTCTTCGACCAGAATGCGGCGGCGGATGACGAATCATCCAAGTTCCTCAACAACACCTTCGTCCACAACCCGCTGCTGGATTCTGGCGGCGACGCGGGGGTGGATGCCTACGGCTTCACCCCGGGGGTGCGCATCGCCTATCACAACGAGACCGAAAAACCGGAATGGTGGCGGGCATCGCTGGGCATGTTCGGCGCAGGCAGCGGCGCAGGCTACGACCGCACCTTCAGCTCCCCATTCGTCATCGGGCAGCTGGAATTCGGGCGCAAGTTCTTCGGCGGCCTGAATGGAAACTATCGCCTCTATGCCTGGCGCAACGGCCAGTCAACGGCTTACCAGAATGGGTTCGACACCGCCACCGAACGCCATTCCGGATGGGGCGCGAGCGTCGATCAGCGCGTCGGAGACGCAACAACGGTGTTCGGCCGCTACGGCAAGAGCCTGAACGGCAATGTGCGCTTCGACCAAGCCCTGACGCTGGGCGCGGAATTCGGTGGCAACTACTGGAACCGAGGCGCGGACAGCATCGGCGTGGCATTGGGCTGGCTGCGCACGACCGGGGATTTCCGCGACAACTCCGCAGCGCTGGACACCGACGCCGACGGCAATCCGGATTTCGGCTACACGGCAACGGGCACCGAACAGCTGGCAGAAATCTACTACAGGATCCGCCTCAACAGCAGCCTGGAACTGACCCCGGACTTCCAGCTGATACGCCATCCCGGCGGCGACAAGACCGCTACGACCGCAAAGGTGTTCGGTTTACGCGCCAAAGCGAGCTTCTGAGCTTGATTAACCACCCATGACCGCAGACCAAGGAAAATCATCATGAGTATCCTGAAGCTCTTTAACCGCATTGCCACGACCGTCATTTTTACCCTGCCCCCAGCCGCGCTTGCAGAAGACATGCCCACCTTCCAGCTCACCGCGAAGGGCGGGCGCTTTTATCCTGAAACCATCGAAGCACCGGCCGGGAAGAAGTTCAGGATCGCCATCAAGAACGAAGGCCCCGGCCCGGAAGAATTCGAGAGCCTCGAGCTTCGGAAGGAAACCGTGCTCGCGCCCGGCGTCACCCGGACATTGGTGTTCGCGCCAATGAAGCCGGGGATATACAAGTTTTTCGGCGAATTCCACCTGAATACCGCCAAGGGCCAGATCGTCGTCAAGTAGGAGAAAACAGTGGGCAATACGCTATTCATCGTCTGGCGCGAAAGCGTCGAAGGCATCCTCGTGGTGGGCATCCTCTATGCTTGGCTCAAATCCCATCCACAAGGCGCGCGCGGCATGCGCTATTTGTGGGGCGGCGTGGCCGCCGGGCTGGGGCTGGCTGGGCTGCTCGCGCTGGCCATGATGGGGGTATACAGCAGCCTGGACGGCGATGCGCTGGATTATTTCCAGCTCGGCATGATGCTCGTCGCTGCCGGGCTGATCACCCAGATGGTGTTCTGGATGAGAGAGCACGGCCGCACCCTGAAAAAGGAGCTGGAAACCGGCCTGGAACGCGCGGCGGGCGAGGCCAACTGGATGGGTGTATCGATCATTGCCATGTTCGCGGTCGGGCGCGAAAGCGCGGAAACCGTGATCTTCCTCTACGGCAACGGAATGGGGCAGCAAGGCATGGCGTTCGCGCAGTTCCTCGGCGCCGCCGCGCTGGGCTTTGCGTTTGCGCTCCTCACCTTCTGGCTGCTGGTCAAGGGCGGGCGCACCCTGTCGTGGAAGAACTTCTTCCGCATCAGCGAAACCCTGCTCCTGCTACTTGCCGCCGGGCTGCTGGTCGGCGGGGTGGAAAAAATGATCGGCTACGACTGGATTCCGGCATTGGCAGATCCGGTGTGGGATTCCTCCTTTCTGCTCGACGACAACGCAACCGTCGGCAACCTGGTCGCCACGCTCACCGGCTACCGCTCCCACCCGGCCCTGACCCTGGTGCTGGCGTATGCCGCCTACTGGGCGCTGGTGCTCGGTTGGCCGCGGTTGCGCAAGCAGGCGACATGAACGCGATTGTTTTAACGCCAGATTGGGGCAGCCCAATCAGTCCGGAACCGGATCGAGGCACGTGCCTGCTCTGCGCCATCGTCGGAATGTTGGCAGCGGCGATGACGCTGGCAGTGCTGGCCAAGATGCTGTTCCTCGCCCCTGCCGGCCCAACCGTGCTGCCCCTCGACGAAACTTGCAGCCTCAGCCGGGAAACCTGCTCCGTGCGCCTACCGGACGGCGGAACGCTGAAATTTTCCATCGGCCCACACCCTGTTCCACTGCTCCAGACGCTGACACTCGAAATCCGCATCTCCGACAGCGATGCGCACCCGGTAGAAGTCGGTTTTACCGGTGTGAACGTACCTATGGCTTTCAACCGCACTTATCCCACGCCCGCTACCGACGGGGCTTATACCGCTCAAACCACGCTGCCTCTTTGTGCTTCCGGTCACATGGTTTGGCAAGCATCCGTGCTGCTGGAAAAAGGCGATGACCGCCTTCTTGTCCCGTTCCGCTTCGAAACCGAACGTGGCGCATAACAGAATGAGATAAATCATGAAAATGGAACAACCGATATTCTTCCACCCCATGCCGCCGCTCCCCGCTTCGCGCCTGCAGCGCCTGGGTGACGCCATGAGGCGCAACCGCTGTCTCATCATCAGCGTGCAATGGGCGGTGGTGGTTTTCTACCTGGCGCTGGTGACGGTGCCGGCCTTTCTTCCCCTGCCGGGGACTGGTTCCAGCGTGCTGAACAACCTCACCCTGCTCGCCCAGTTCATGTTCTGGGGCATCTGGTGGCCGTTCGTGATCATTTCCACGCTCGCTTTGGGACGGGTGTGGTGCGGTGTCTTCTGCCCGGAAGGCACGCTCACCGAACTCGCCAGCCGCCACGGCCTGGGCCGTCCGGTGCCGCGCTGGCTGAAGTGGGGCGGCTGGCCGTTCGCCGCCTTCGTCATCACCACGGTGTACGGGCAGTTGGTGAGCGTCTACGAATACCCCAAGGCCGTTCTGCTGGTGCTGGGCGGCTCCACCGTCGCCGCCGTCGCCGTCGGCTTCGTCTACGGCAAGGGCAAGCGCGTCTGGTGCCGCCACCTGTGCCCGGTCTCCGGCGTGTTCGCCCTGCTCGCCCGGCTAGCACCGGTGCATTTCAGGGTGGACCGCGAAAAATGGGATGCCGCCGCGACGACCCATCCAGCGCCGGTCGACTGCGCCCCACTGATTGACATACGGCGTATGAAAAGCGGCTCGCAGTGCCACATGTGCGGACGCTGCAGCGGGCACCGCGACGCCGTCGCCCTCGCCCCGCGCCTGCCGGGCGCCGAGATCGCCAGCCTGAAACCCGCCGAGGCCGGCGCGTGGGAAGCCCGGCTCTTGGTGTTCGGCATCATCGGCACGGCGGTGGGCGCGTTCCAGTGGTCGTCCTCCCCCTGGTTCGTGGCGATCAAGACCCGCGTTGCCGAATGGCTGATCGAACGCGATTCCTTCGCCCTGCTCCAGGACAACGCGCCCTGGTGGCTGCTGACCCACTACCCGGAAGCCAATGACGTGTTCACTTGGCTCGATGGCCTCGGCGTTCTCGCCTACATCGGCACCACCGCGCTGATCCTGGGCGGCTGGATCACCCTCTGGCTGCGCCTCGCCGGCGCGCTGCTGCCGGGCAGCATGAAGCAGAGCGGGCGATGGCTCGCCTATGCCCTCATCCCGCTGGGCGGGCTGGGCGTGTTCCTCGGGCTGTCATCCCTTACCGTCACCCTGCTCAAGGCCGAGGGCGTCATCATGCCCTGGCTACCCGAGGTGCGCGGAGCGCTGCTGGCCCTGGCTGCACTGTGGAGCCTGTGGCTCGGCGGGCGCATGCTGTTCGCCCTGCCCGGCGCGTCCCGCGTGGCAAGACTGACGGCGCTGGCCTGCCTGACTACGGCCATCGGAGGTGTCGTGCTACCGTGGGTCTTCCTGTTTTATATATGGTAGCAATCAATTCATTTCCGCATTGAGCCTGACTGGTCCCGGACTTTGCGGTGCAATCCGATCAATAGTTTTTTCCTATCACCGCGTTTTAAAAAAACAATTTCCAGCCGCACCATTTAGAAACTATATTGGAATGGCCTAAACGCAACCCGTACTCCCGGCGCGGGATGCAAGCCGGGTTTATGTATAGGAGAACGACCATGCAACTTAAAGGCAGCAAAACCGAGCAGCACCTGAAAGACGCCTTCGCCGGCGAATCCCAGGCCAACCGCCGTTATCTCTATTTCGCATCCAAGGCTGACGTGGAAGGCTACAACGACGTAGCCGCCCTGTTCCGTTCCACTGCCGAAGGCGAAACCGGCCACGCCCATGGCCACCTGGAGTATCTGGAGCAGTGCGGCGACCCAGCCACCGGCCTGCCCTTCGGCCCCACGGCGGACAACCTGAAGACCGCGGTGGCGGGCGAAACCCACGAGTACACCGATATGTACCCGGGCATGGCCAAGACCGCCCGCGAAGAAGACTTCGACGAGATTGCCGACTGGTTCGAGACCCTGGCCAAGGCGGAGCGTTCCCACGCCAACCGCTACCAGAAGGCCCTGAACGAATTCGGCGGCTAAACGGCAGCATCCCGGCCACTGAAAGGTGGCCGGATTTCACCATATCCACTGGAACAGGAGAACCCACCATGGCCGGCCCCGCCCGCGAAGGCAACCTGGAAGCACCCACCCGCCACCCCCTGGATTGGCGGAACCCGGATTTCTATGCCGAGGAATCTTTGTTCAAGGAACTGGAACGGGTCTTCGACATCTGTCACGGCTGCCGCCGCTGCATCAGCCTGTGCCAGTCTTTTCCCACCCTGTTCGATCTGGTGGACGAGTCCGACACCATGGAAGTGGATGGCGTAAAAAAATCGGATTACTGGCAGGTCGTGGATCACTGCTATCTGTGCGACCTGTGTTACATGACCAAGTGCCCCTACGTGCCGCCCCACGAGTGGAACCTGGATTTTCCCCACCTCATGCTGCGGGCCAAGGCCGTCAAATTCAAGAAGGGCGACATCAAGACCCGCGACCGCATCCTTACCAGCACCGATGCAGTCGGCAATCTGGCCGGCATCCCGGTGGTGGCCCAAGTGGTCAACGCGGCCAACAGGTTCGGCCCGGCACGCAAGGTGCTGGAGGCGGTGCTGGGTGTGCATGCGGATGCCAAACTGCCCGAGTACCACAGCAACACCCTGCGCAAGCGCCTTTCCGGCCATCAAAGCGATGCCAAGCCTGAGCCCGCCGGAAAAACCAGGGGCCAAGTGGCCATCTTTGCCACCTGTTACATGAACCGCAACGAACCCGGCCCCGGCGAGGATTTCGTCGCCGTTTACGAACACAACGGCATCCCGGTAACACTGGCGGAAAAGGAGCGCTGCTGCGGCATGCCCAAGCTGGAACTGGGCGACCTGGAAGCAGTGGCGGCGGCCAAGGAACACAACATCCCCATGCTGGCCAGGCTGGTGGACGCAGGTTGGGACCTCACCGCCCTGATCCCCTCCTGTGTGCTGATGTTCAAGCAGGAACTGCCGCTGATGTTCCCGGACGATGCGGAGGTGCAGAAGGTGAAAGAAACCTTCTACGACCCTTTCGAATACCTGATGCTGCGCCACAAGGAAGGCAAGCTGAAGACCGATTTCAAGCAGCCGCTGGGCAAGGTCGCCTACCATGCCGCCTGCCATCAGCGGGTGCAGAATATCGGACAGAAGACGCGCGAGGCCCTGTCCTTGGTGCCCGACACCACGGTGGAGATCATCGAGCGCTGCTCCGGCCACGACGGCACCTATGCGGTAAAAAAAGAGTTCCACGCCTACGCCATGAAAATCGTCAAGCCGGTGGTGGAGCGGGTGAAGAAAGCCGAGGCGGCGCACTATGGCAGCGATTGCGCCATGGCCGGCCATCACATCGAGAACGGCCTGAAGGATGGCCGCGCGCCGGAACACCCGATCACCTTGCTGCGCAAGGCCTACGGCATCTGATCTGAGTACTGGAACAGGAAGGAAGACGACCATGCAACTGACCCATGACAAACTCTACAGCCTGGAGCAATATGCCCGCATCCGTCCCGATTTCCGCGCCAAGGTGATGGAACACAAGAAGCATCGCCGGGTGCAGATCGGCGACCATGCCGCCCTCTATTTCGAGGACGCCCTCACCATGCAGTACCAGGTGCAGGAAATGCTGCGCCTGGAACGCATCTTCGAGCCGGAAGGCATACAGGATGAGTTGGATGTCTACAACCCGCTGATTCCAGACGGCAGCAACTGGAAGGCCACCTTCATGGTGGAGTACGAGGACGAGGCGGAACGGAAACAGGCTCTGGCTCATCTCATCGGCGTTGAAAAAACAGTATGGGTGCAGGCAGAGGGATTCGGCAAGGTTTACCCCATCGCCAACGAGGATCTTGACAGAGAAACCGAAGACAAGACCGCCTCGGTGCACTTTTTGCGCTTCGAACTTACCCCGGAGATGGTCACTGCGGTCAAGCAGTGCGCGACCGTGCGGGCTGGCATCGAACACCCTGTCTACCGCGAGGAGGCGGAATTACCACCGCAGGTGCGCGATTCGCTGGCCGGTGATTTGATTTAAGTGTGATGCCACCGATGGGGATGGTGCGAGCCATAGCGGTTGCCGTCGTGGGGTTGGCTTATGCGCAGATGGGCGCGGCAGAAGTGTCTCGGGCAACGGCGGTAAAGTTCAACACCGTGTGCACCCGCTGTCATGAGGGTGAGTGTAGCGGGCGCCTGAGCTTTTCTTCCGGCGTTGCGGCTACCCGCAGTCATGTGCGGCGCTACCTCCCCTCTTCTTCTTCCCTGGAGGTGGAGGAGCTTTTCGCCATCCTCAAGTACACCAAGGAACTCTGCGCCCATTACCCCCTGCCGGACGCCATCCCCGCCGATGGCGTGTGGGGTGCGGAAGCATTGCGGCAGTGGCGAAGCCCTGAGGGCGAGAGCTACTTCATCCCTTTGGGCAGAATGCGCCCGGGAGTCTATCACCTGGGCTTGCGCTTTGACGGGAAGGCGGAAGCGAGCGTGCGCATCACCAACGAAAAATTTGACGTGCTGCTGGAAGAGCAACAGTGCAAAGATCAGGCATGTGACTGGACCCTGCCGGTCGCCGCTGAAGCATTTTATTACCTCCACCTCAAGTCCAGTGCGACGTTGCTGGGTCTGACCCTCTCGCCAGTGGGATTGCACGTTCCTGCCGCCTTTACTCCTTCCATTAATTCCTGCGTAGCTGAAAAGGTGAGAGCATGGGTTCCCTGAGCGAAAAAGGCGGCGGCACTTTCCAGGGCATCAAGCTGTTGCTGTGCGAAAACCCGCTGCCACCGATTGACGAGGCCATCGCCGCGGCCCAGGCCGAGGTGGCGCACAGCAACTTCTACACCGAGCCCTATTCGGCGCCGCTGCGCCGGCTTATCAGCGAGCAGCTCGGCGTGCCCGAACGGCTCATTCATATCAACGCCGGCTCCGAGCTCATCCTGCGCCAGATCTTCGACCGCTTCGGCCAGCAGGTCCATCTGCTGACGCCGACCTATGTACTCTTTCCCGAGATCGCCCAGCACTACACGGAAACACGGCT
>JAIOJM010000297.1 GCA_019911785.1 Sulfuricella sp.
TCTGATGCGCACGCTGCGCGGCTATTTCATCGACGTGGCGGGCAAAAAGGTTGACGTCATTCTCTCGGCCAGCATTTTCGAAAAGATGATGGGCATCCAGATGGCGTCAAGGCCGGCATCCGTCGGCGTTTTTGCCAACAATCTGCAGGAATTCGAGTCCTTCCGTGATTTTCTGACCTCGGCCACGATCACCACGCTGATCGACCTGCCATTTATCTTCCTGTTTATTCTGATTATCTGGTGGATCGGTGGGCCGCTTGCGCTAATACCCATGATTGCCGTGCCGGTAGTCATCGCTGTGGGGTTGATGCTCCAGGTGCCATTGCGCAGAGTGGTACAGGAGGTTTTTCGCCATTCTGCCCAGCGCCAGGCCATGCTGATTGAAACCTTGTCGGGTTTGGAAACGGTCAAGAGTGTCAGCGCAGAAAGCCCGATCCAAAGGAAATGGGAGAAGATCATCGGCCAGATTGCCCGCTTGGGGTTGAGGTCGCGTTTTCTGTCTGCCACCGTGGTCAATGCTTCGCTTTTCATGCAACAGCTAGTCACTATCGCCGTCGTCGTCTATGGGGTTTACCTGATTTCCGAGCAAGAGCTGACCACGGGCGGGCTGATTGCCTGCACCATACTGGTGGGCAGGGCGCTTGCTCCATTATCTCAGGTGGCGGCTCTTCTGACGCGCTATTACCAGTCCAAGGCGGCGCTGGATTCGCTCAACGCCATGATGCATTTACCGGTGGAGAGGCCGCCGGGGAAATCATTTGTCCACCGACCCCGATTTCAGGGGGGAATCGAATTCAAGGATGTTTCTTTCGGTTATCCGGGGCAAACGATTCCTGCCTTGCAACATGTATCGTTCAAGATCGCTCCGGGAGAACGGGTCGGGATCATCGGCCGTATCGGTTCGGGCAAGACCACAATCGAAAAGCTCATCCTCGGGTTATATCGCCCTACTTCAGGGGCTGTCCTGGTCGACGGTGTGGATCTGGAGCAGATCGACCCCGCAGAATTGCGCCGAAACATCGGTTATGTGCCCCAGGATGTGGTGCTGTTTTATGGCAGCGTCAAGGACAACATCGTCATGGGTGCGCCTTATGTGGGCGATGGCGCCATGTTGCGGGCGGCGGAAATCGCCGGGGTGTCCGATTTCGTCAACCGTCACCCTCTCGGCTTCGATATGCTGGTTGGCGAGCGTGGGGAAGGGTTGTCCGGTGGGCAGAGGCAAACCGTCGCGATTGCCCGCGCGCAGGTGCTTGATCCGCCCATTCTGCTGATGGACGAGCCCAGCAATTCCATTGATAACCGATCGGAGGAGATATTCAAATCAAGGCTGGAAAAAAACCTGGAACACAAGACCCTGATTCTGGTGACCCACCGCGCCACCTTGCTTACGCTGGTCAATCGCCTGATCGTGATAGATGGGGGAGCGGTGGTTGCGGATGGGCCGAAAGATCAGGTGCTGGCTGCGCTGGCGGATGGGAGGATCAATGTGGCCAAGTAGATCAGGGCACCGGTCCGGCGAAAACTCGGATCGGCCGCTACCCCGGGCGTGGAAAGCCATGGCGGGAAGCGGATTGCCGGATGGTGAGGAAGACGCGGAATTCATGTCCGAAACCAGTGCCGCTGTATTGCAGGGAGCACCGCGGACGGCCCACTGGATCCTGTGGGGAACAGCCCTGTTCTTTCTGGTCGCCCTGATCTGGGCCAGCCTGGCCAGTCTTGACGAGATCGCGACCGGGACGGGCAAGGTGATCCCCACGAGTCATATCCAGATCGTGCAAAACCTGGAGGGAGGCATCCTTTCGGAAATCCCGGTACGGGAAGGGGACGTGGTCAAAAAAGGCCAAATTCTGGTGCAGATGGATGCCACACGGTTTTCCTCTTCGTTTGGTGAAAATCAGGCCAAATATGATGCACTGCTGACCAAAATCGCACGCCTCAGCGCAGAGGCAAATAACACGGAATTTAATGCGCCGAAAGAACTCGAGCAAAAAAACCAGAAGCTGATCGAAGAGGAAAAGGCGCTTTACTCTTCCCGTCAGCGGGAACTACAGGCCAACCTGAGCGTGCTTCGCCAGCAATCGGAGCAGAGAGTGCAGGATCTTGCCGAAAAACGTGCCCGCCTGGTGCAATTGCAGCAAAGTCATGGCCTGGTTTCCAGAGAGGTGGCCATGACGCGCCCCCTGGTACAGCAGGGGGTCATGTCCGAAGTAGAATTGCTGCGGCTGGAGCGACAGCAGAGCGACCTGAAAGGCGAACTGGAGGCAACCAGAATATCGATTCCCCGTCTCCAAGCTGCACTGATGGAAGCGCGCAACAAAGTTGAAGGGTTCATCGTCAAGTTCCGCTCGGATGCGATGTCTGAATTGAGCGCGGCGCGAGCTGAAATTTCAGCGATCGGCGCAACCACCTCGGCGCTGGAGGATCGGCTTACGCGAACCACCGTGCGCTCACCCATGACCGGCACGGTGAAACGGATCAAGGTGACGACGATAGGCGGGATTATTCAGCCCGGCATGGATTTGATGGAAATCGTGCCACTGGAAGACAACCTGTTGATAGAAGCCCGCGTCAAACCGTCGGATATCGCATTTTTGCGGCCGGGGCAGGAAGGAACGGTCAAG
The DNA here is from genome assembly GCA_019911785.1 of Sulfuricella sp. The sequence continues at coordinate 2,622 of JAIOJM010000297.1, forward strand.
CTGAGCGCCTATGATTTTTCGATTTATGGCGGAGTCCCGGCCAAGCTTGAATATGTCAGTGCCGATAGCATCACCAACGATGAGGGGGAAACTTTCTACATCATCAAGGTGCGCACCAAAACCAATTACCTTGTCCAGGGAGACAAGCGCCTGCCGATTATTCCCGGCATGCTGGCCACGGTAGATATTCGCACCGGTAAAAAGACGGTGTTGGCCTATCTGCTAAAGCCAGTTTTCAAGGCCAAGGAGGTAGCCCTGCGCGAGCGTTGATTTGCGCAGTTAACGGTTATTCAGATAGGGCCATTTTTATGCAGTATCGGATTGTTCAGGGTCTGAAGCTCATCGCGCACCTCTCGGCGGCTTAGCAGCTTTTCCTGGGCGGGTGCTGGCAGATCGCTGAAGGTGATGAGGTTCTTTGCCAGCAATACCTCGATCAGGTCTTCCAGTACCCGGATAACGCTCTTGTCGGTTTCTTCCAGCAGGCGCCTGGCGTATTCCTTGAGGCCGTCCTGGGAAAGGAACTCCAGCAACTCCTGGTTTTCCAGGGTCATCTTTTCCTTGGCCCCGGGGCCGGGTTGATCGAAGATGGCCTCGATTTTTCCTTCCGGGGTGCGTGAAACATAGGGCATGGCCGACGCTTCCTTTTATGCTGTTAAAGTGAAACTCGCGAAGCGAGACCTTATCCCTCTCGCCCTCTGGGAGAGAGTTAGGAGAGAGGGAAACGGTCATGGCGAATCGCTGTCGCCTAGAGGCGCCTACTTTTGGTTCATCATCTGGGGCGGCGAATCGCCATGACCGTTGGATTGGAGTGAGTCCAGACTCCACAGGTGGAATTTTTCCCCTCTATAATGATTTTAATCATAAGCCATTTATTCAAAATATGGCGTAAATTTGGGCGTGTATACAGAATTGTTTTCATTGGGTCATGTTCGATTGAGGGGTTATGGTACTGATTGCCAGTCTGATCAATGAACTTGTCGACCATTGGGAGAAAGAACTCCACGAGGTCGAAGCCATCCGGCGGGTAAATGACCTGGCCTCATTGGAAGCGGCGATGGCTACGCTTAAGCCCGCATTGCTTATTCTTGATAGGGATCTACC
>JAIOJM010000298.1 GCA_019911785.1 Sulfuricella sp.
TGTCGCCGCCCTTGCCAACCGGACGAAAGAAAAGTAATATTGCGCGTTTCGTCTGCCCCGCAGAGTAATATCCAAGGAGTTTCATCAATGGCAAACACCGCACAAGCCAGAAAGCGTGCAAGACAGTCCGACAAGCAGCGCGAGCACAACACCAGCCAGCGTTCCGAGTTCCGCACCGCGGTCAAGAAGGTGATCAAGGCTGTTGAAGCTGGCGACAAGGAAGCTGCCAAGGCGGTTTACCTGGAGTCGGTTAGCGTAATCGACAGCATCGCCGACAAGAAAATCGTGCACAAGAACAAAGCTTCACGCCACAAGAGCCGCTTGAACGCAGCCGTCAAAGCGATGGCCTGAGACCCACCGCAGCACTAGCTGCCGCGCGCCCGTTTTGCTTGCCCGGCAGCCTTTAGCTAGCCGGGCATTTGTTTTGGCTTGACCGCCCCGCTTGCCACGCCTTGATGCTGGCTTGAAGGGCAAATTTCTCTTGCAAGTATCCGATGTTTGGCTAAATATAACGCTTTCGAGCGTACCGATGCACGGCGGCTGATGCCGCCGTGTGCATTTATATTTTTCGCGCGGTCATTTGTCCAACTCTAAAGCAATAACGGCTCACCCTATATGTCACATTTAATGAACACCTATGCCAGATTGCCCGTCGCCTTTACCCGCGGCGAAGGCGTATGGCTTTGGGACGAACAAGGCAAACGCTATCTCGATGCGGTCGCCGGCGTCGCCGTCAACGGTCTGGGGCATGCCCATCCGAAACTGACCCAGGCGATCTGCGAGCAGGCGAAGACGCTGATCCACACCTCCAACCTGTACCAGATTCCCAAGCAGGAGCAACTGGGCACCAAGCTGGCGCAACTGGCCGGCATGGACAAGGTATTCCTGTGCAACTCCGGCGCCGAAGCCAACGAAGCCGCGATCAAGCTGGCCCGCCTTTATGGCCACAACAAGGGCATCGACAGTCCCGCCATCATCGTCATGGAGAAAAGCTTCCACGGCCGCACCATGGCGACGCTGACCGCTACCGGCAACCGCAAGGTGCAGGCCGGATTCGAGCCGCTGGTGAGCGGCTTCGTGCGCGTACCCTACAATGATATTGCCTCGATCAACCAGATCGCCGAGCACAACAAGAACATCGTCGCCATCCTGGTCGAACCGGTGCAGGGCGAAGGCGGCATCCAGATACCGCAACCCGCCTACCTGCAAGAGCTGCGCCGCATCTGCGACAACCGCGGCTGGCTGCTGATGCTGGACGAGGTGCAGACCGGCATCGGCCGCACCGGCTCGATGTTCGCTTTCCAGCAGACCGGCATCACCCCCGACGTCATGGCGCTGGCCAAGGGTCTCGGCTCGGGATTCCCGATCGGCGCCTGCCTGGCGAAAGGCGCGGCAGCCGAAGTTTTCAAGCCCGGCAACCACGGCTCCACCTTCGGCGGCAACCCGCTGGCCTGCACTGCTGCGCTGGCGACGCTGGAAGCGGTCGAGGAACAAAACCTGTGCCGGCAGGCTGCTGAAATCGGCGCGCTCATCCGCGACGGCTTGAGCAATCAACTGGCAGGTACGGCCGGCGTTGTCCAGGTGCGCGGTGCCGGGCTGATGATCGGCGTCGAGCTGGACCGCCCCTGCGGCGATCTGGTCAAGCTGGCGCTGGCGCAAGGCCTGATCATCAACGTTACGGCGGACAGCGTGGTACGCCTGCTGCCGCCGCTGGTCATGAAGCGCGACGAGGCACAGCAAGTGGTGGACATGCTCGCGCCGCTAATCAAGGATTTTCTCGCGCAGAAATAATGCGCCCCCGGTGGCCTCTATGCAGATCAAACATTTCCTGCAATTCAACGACCTGACCCGCGACGAGTACGAACACCTGTTCGAACGCACGCGCCGGATCAAGGAACAGTTCAAGGCCTATCAGACCTACCACCCGCTGCATGACCGCACGCTGGTGATGATTTTCGAGAAGGCGAGCACGCGCACCCGGCTCTCCTTCGAAGCCGGCATGCAACAGCTCGGCGGCAGCGCCATCTACCTCAACACCCGCGATTCCCAGCTGGGACGCGGCGAACCGGTGGAGGACGCCGCCCAGGTGATCTCGCGCATGAGCGACATCGTGATGATCCGCACCTTCGAGCAGGAGATCATCGAGCGCTTCGCCGCCCATTCGCGCGTGCCGGTGATCAACGGCCTGACCAACGAATACCACCCATGCCAGATCCTGGCCGACATCTACACCTACATCGAGCAGCGTGGCTCGATCCGCGGCAAGACGGTGGCGTGGATCGGCGACTCCAACAACGTCTGCAACACCTGGCTGCAGGCCGCTGAAGTGCTGGATTTCAACGTCCACGTCTCAACCCCGCCCGGCTACGAAGTCGAGCCGGAGCGCGCCGGGCTGTACGGCACCGACCACTACGAAGAATTCCGCGACCCGATGGAAGCCGCGCGCGGCGCCGACCTGGTCACCACCGACGTGTGGACCAGCATGGGCTTCGAGGCCGAGAACGAAGAACGCAAGCGCGATTTCGAAGACTGGCAGGTGGATGC
>JAIOJM010000299.1 GCA_019911785.1 Sulfuricella sp.
ACAAATCCTGGTCGGGGTGGAGAGATTCGAACTCCCGACATCCTGGTCCCAAACCAGGCGCGCTACCAGGCTACGCTACACCCCGAAGAGCTGCGGATTCTACTTGGCTGTGATGAAAAGGTCAATTCCTATCTGTGATCATGGATTGAGCTAACTTCTTGACGTCGTGATGTCGCCCATTTAAGATAGTGATTGATTACTATCTAACGTCGGGCGAAATGCGTGAAGAAATGACTTCAACGGAAGGGGTGGACAAGCCGCGCAGACGCCGTATGGATGCGGGTGAGCGGCAGGAGGAGATTATCCGGGCGGCGCTTGACCTGGCGGCCAGCCGCGGGGTGGAGTCGGTGACCACGCAGGACATGGCGGATGCTTTGGGTTTGACCCAGGGCGCGATATTCCGGCATTTTCCGACCAAGGATGCGATCTGGCTGGCAGCGATCCACTGGGTGCGCGGGCGCCTGATGAAGGTGGTGGACACGGCTGCGACCAAAGGCGAAAATCCGCTGGATGCGCTGGAAAAGATGTTTTTTGCGCATGTCTCGTTCATCGCCAGGCACCCGGCTATTCCGCGCATGGTGTTCTCGGACCAGTTGCTGCGCCGGGATACGCGTCTGAAACTCCTGATTCAGGAAATCCTGACCGGCTACGAGGCCAAAATTGCGGGTTTGCTTGGCCAGGCGAAGGCGGCCGGCCTGGCCCGGCAGGATGTGGATGAGGACAGCGCGGCAACCTTGTTTATCGGCATGATTCAGGGTCTGGTATTGCAATCCAGTATATTCGGCGGGCGGCGTTCCTTGCAGGATGAGGCGAAGAAGGTTTTCCCGATTTATCTGGATGGCATTCGGGCTCGGGTTCCAGATTCATGTCATGCCCGAAAACTGAAGTGAAAAGAGGCGGAATATGAAGGCTGGTTTTAAACGTTATCTTGTTCCCGCCGGCGTGGTGGCGGGCCTGTTCGCCGTGGCCTGGATCGCCATGACGCATGGGCCGATGGCGGTGCCGAAGGTGAAAACGATCGAAGCCGGTCTGGGTGATTTGCACCCGTCGGTATTCGGTGTCGGCACGGTCGAGGCGCGTTTGTCCTACGCCATCGGCCCGACCCAGGCCGGGCGGGTGTTGAGCGTGCGGGTGGATCATGGCGACAGCGTCAAGGCTGGACAAGTGTTGGGAGAGATTGACCCGGTCGACCTCGACGAACGCATGAAAAGCGCTGGCCTGGCGGCACAGCGCGCGCGGCTCAATGTGGAATCGGCCGAGGCGCAGGTCAGGGAAGCGGCAAGTCGCCACAAGCAGGCACAGGCCAATGCGCAGCGCTACCAGGATCTGGTGGCGAAGCATTTCGTCAGCCAGGAGGCGGCGGAGTCGCGGCGCAACGAAGCGGATATCGCCCGGGCCGCGCTGGATGCGTCGAAGTCCAATCTGGAAGCCATCCGGCGCGAGATGGCCAAGGCCGGATCGGAACGCGATGGCGTGGCGCTGCAGCGCGCCAATCTCAAGCTGGTCAGCCCGGTTGACGGCATCGTCATCGCCCGCGAGGCCGAGCCCGGCAATACTGTGGTGGCGGGGCAGGCCGTGCTGCGGGTGATCGATCCCGCCAGCCTGTGGGTGAGGGCGCGCATGGATCAGTCCAGTTCGCGCGGCCTTCAGCCAGGCCTTCCGGCAGAAATCGTGTTGCGCTCGCGCCAGGGCGTTGTCCTGAATGGGCGGGTGGCACGGGTCGATATCCAGAGCGACAGCCTGACCGAGGAGCGTCTGGTGAACGTCGTATTCGACCAGAAACCCGGCGAGATTTTCGTCGGCGAACTGGCCGAGGTTACGGTGAAGATGGCCTCCTTGAACAACGTATTGTTCGTGCCCAGCGCCGCGGTCAGGCGGGTGGAGAATAAGAACGGCGTGTGGCGGGTGGAGGCGGGCAAGGTGCGGTTCTCCCCGGTGACCATCGGGGTGCGGACACTGGATGGTCGCACCCAGATACTGAACGGACTGAAGGCGGGCGACGCGGTGATCGTATACAGCCCGGTGGACCTGGAAGAAGGCAAGAAAGTGAAGGCAGGCAAGGCGGCATGATCAACCTCGCCTACCGCGACATCGCCAACGGTTTCGGCCGCTATCTGCTCACCAGCTTCGGGCTGGGGCTGCTGATCGGCGCGACCCTGACCATGGCGGGGGTGTACCGCGGCATGGTGGACGACGCCAAGGCGCTGATCAATGGCAGCGCCACCGATATCTGGGTGGTACAGCGCCATACCCTTGGGCCCTATGCTGAATCCTCCACCCTGCATGATGATGCCTGGCGTAGCATCGCCGGCTTGCCCGGCGTGGCGGAAGTGGGCAATGTGGCTTATCTCACCATGCAAGTGAAGTACAGGGACAAGGATGTGCGGGTGATGATCGCCGGCTTCGAATCGGGCAAGCCGGGCGAGCCGATGCGGCTGGTGGCGGGCAGGCCGGTGACGCGCTCCCATTACGAAGCGGTGGCGGACGTCAAGACCGGCTTCCAGGTCGGCAACAGGGTGCGTATCCGCCGCCACGAATACACCGTGGTGGGGCTGACCAGCCGCATGGTGTCGTCGGGCGGCGACCCGATGCTGTTCATTTCGCTCAAGGATGCCCAGGAAGTGCAGTTTCTCAAGGATAACGACGCCATCGTCGGCGACCGCGAACGGCTGGCTGCCAATCCGCAGTTGAATCGCCCCGGCGTACCCGGCTTGCTCAGCGCGGTGGAGGCGGACCGGTTTTCCAACCATAACGTCAATGCGGTGCTGGTGCGCGTTGCACCCGGTACGGATACGCGCCTGGTGGCGGACGGCATCCTGCGCTGGAAGCATCTGCAGGCTTACACCCGCGCCGACATGGAGCAAATCCTGGTGGCCAAGCTGATCGCCACCTCGGCCAAGCAGATCGGCCTGTTCCTGGTGATCCTGACTTTGGTGAGCACCGCCATCGTCGCGCTCACCGTGTATACCATGACCATGGGCAAGATCAAGGAAATCGCCGTGCTCAAGCTGATCGGCGCAAAAAACCGGGTGATCGTCGCCATGATCCTGCAGCAGGCGCTGGGACTGGGCGTGATCGGCTTTGTCATCGGCAAGACGGTGGCAACCTTCTGGGCGCCGATTTTCCCGAAATACGTGCTGCTGGAGATGGGCGATGCCGGCCGCGCCTTTGCCATCACCATGGTGATCTGTACGTTGGCGAGCATCCTGGCCATTCGCGCCGCGCTCAAGGTCAGCCCGGCAACAGCGATCGGGGGAGGCTGATGGCTGAGCATACAGAGAAGCCCGCAATCAAGCTGGAGGGGCTGGTCAAGCGCTACGGCAGCGGTAGCAGCGCGGTGGAGGCGCTGAAAGGGGTGGACATGGAAGTCTGGCCCGGTGAAGTGGTCGGACTGCTCGGCCCCAGCGGTTCCGGCAAGACCACCCTGCTGCAATGCCTGGGCGCGGTGATCGACCCGACGGCCGGGCGCATTACGCTGGGCGGCGACGTGACCTTCGACGACGGCTGGAAAATTTCCGATCTGCGCGAATTGCGCCGCGACCGCATCGGCTTCATTTTCCAGGCGCCGTATCTGATCCCCTTCCTCGACGCCACCGAAAACGTTTCCTTGTTGCCGATGCTGGCCGGCAAGGCGAACGGCGAGGCGACCGCCCGCGCCCTGGATCTGCTCAAGGTGCTGGACGTGGCGCACCGCGCCGGGGCGCGCATTTCCGAGCTGTCCGGCGGAGAAGCGCAGCGCGTGGCGATTGCCCGTGCCCTCGCCAACAATCCGCCGATCATCCTCGCCGACGAGCCGACTGCGCCGCTGGACAGCCAGCGTTCCCTGACGGTGATGCGCATGCTCAACGAATTGGCGGCGCAGTATCGCACCGCAATCATCGTCGTCACCCACGACGACAATATTATCCCTACCTTCAAGCGCCTCTACCGCATCCGCGAGGGCAAAGCGCATGAGGAAGCGGGGGAGGGAAGGGCGTTCGACGTGTAGTGCTGAAAAGGCGATACCCGTGCGAGAAAATGGGGTTGAGCAAACCTGTTGAGGGGTGAGCAAGACCAGAAGTAACATCTTTTGACAATTATCTGACGTAATCAGGAGAAAATTTATGCATTCGTCCTTTATCAAGGCAATTCGCTTCGTGGCAACAACCGGAATCGTACTGAGTTTGACCGTGGCGGGCAGGGTGGCGACGGCGCAAGACCACGACCATGAACATGGCGCATCTTCCGGCGCGCCGTCGGTCCTTTCACTCAAGCAGGGCAGGAAATGGCCGACCGATGCCAGTCTGCGCCAAGGCATGAGCGGCATCCGGGACGCGATGGAAGAGCCGATGCCGGCCATTTATGCCGGCAAGGCCGATTCCGCCCAGTTCGAAATCCGGGCCAGACGGGTGAATGAACAGATCGCTTTCATGGTGCAGAACTGCAAGCTGGACAAGGAAACCGATGCCATGCTCCATCTCGTGCTGGCGGAAATCATCGCCGGCGCGGAGGCAATGGAGGGAAAAAACAAGGAACTGGATAGACGCGGCGGCGCCGCGAAGGTGATGCATGCACTGGAAAACTACGGCCGCTATTTCGATCACCCCGACTGGCGGCCATTGAAACCGGGCAAGTTCTGACCATCGCGAAAGCGCCTTTAACATGCGCAACCACGCAGGTTAAAGGCGCATCGATCAATCCCCGTTTATGCCCTTGATGTCTGCCTGAATCTCCAGCTTCTTTGTTTTTTCCCACAAATTCTTGCGGCTGATGCCGAGGGCGGCGGCGGTGTTTCCCATGTGCCACTGGTGGTGATTGAGCGCATTTACGATATAGCGGCGTTCGCAGGCTTGCAGGTATTGATTGAGGTCGGCTTCGGGCACGGCGGCGAGGCCTTGTGGCAGCAGGCCATCCTCGAACAAGTCGTCTGTTTTCAATGTCTCGTCATTATTCAGGATGTAGGCCCGCTCGATGGCGTGCTTCAGTTCGCGCACGTTGCCGGGCCAGGGGTAATCCAGCAGCGCCAGTTCGGCGCTGGGCTGGAGGGATTTCTTCTTTACCCCATGCTGTGCCGCGTATTGTTCCAGGAACAATTCGGCAAACCACAGAATGTCTTCCTTGCGCTCCCGCAGGGGCGGAATCCTGAGCTGGATCACGTTGATGCGGTAAAAGAGGTCTTCGCGGAATGTTCCCTGCTCCACCATCTGCTTCAGATTCCGGTGGGTGGCGCACACCAGGCGCAGATTGACGGGAATCGGTGCCTCGCCGCCGACGCGCACGATGTTTCGCTCCTGGATGACGCGCAATAGCTTGACCTGCATCGCCAGCGGCATCTCGCCGATTTCATCGAGGAACAGCGTGCCGCCGTCGGCTTGTTCGAACAGGCCCTTCTTGGTGCGGGCGGCACCGGTGAAGGCGCCTTTCTCGTAACCGAACAGCTCAGCCTCCATCAGGCTTTCCGTGATCGCGCCGCAATTGACGGCGACAAAGGGTTTTCCGGCGGCTTTGGGGTCGTTTTTGTGCAGTTCCAGCGCCACTTTTTCCTTGCCCACGCCGGATTCTCCCGCAATCAGGATGGTGCTGGCGTGCAGAGCCAGGCGCGGCAGCATGTCGGCGATGCGGCGCATCGCCGCGGACAGCCCCAGGCCAGGTTTGGTGCTTCGGGAAGGGCGTGCCGATGTGGCCAGGACACGGATCTTGTCCATCAGCTGGTCGAGGTCGAACGGCTTGGTGACGTAGTCCGCCGCTCCCCGTTTGAGCAGGCTCACCGCCGTGTCGATCGAGCCGAAGCCGGTGATGAAGATGAAGGGCGGTAGCGCCACGCCCGATTGGAGCAGGCGGGCAAACATCGCGTCGCCGGAGAGGTCGGGCAGGCGGATGTCGCTGATCGCCACGGCATAATCCTTCTTGCCCAGGCTTGCCAGGGCGCTTGCCGCGGTCTTGTGCCAATCGCAGGCGTAACCTTCCAGTTCGAAGCGGTCGCACAGGGATTCCCCCATGATCTCGTCGTCCTCCACCAGGCACAGGCGGGGCAGCTCGGCGCTCATGCCGCATGCTCCTCTAGCGGCAAGGTCACGATGAACCGGGTTTCTCCGGGCTGGCTTTGCACCATGATCTCTCCTTTCAGTTGCTGCACGATCTGGTAGGTGACCCACAGCCCCAGGCCGTGCCCGCCCTCGCGGCCGGTGGCGAACGGCTCGAACAGATATCCCAGCTGTTCGGCCTCGATATGCTTGCCGTCGTTCTCGATCAGCAGGGTCAGGCTGCCGCTGTCCCGGTAAATATGGCAGCGTACGCGGCCCCGCGGTTCCACTGCCTGAATCGCGTTGAGCAGCAGGTTGATCAGGATTTGCCGCACCAGGGTCGAGGGCAGCGGCAGGGTGTCCAGAATGTCGTTTTCCCACGCCAGTTCGGCCGTTTTTCTGTGGGCATCGGGCAGCACCAGGGTGCGGGTATCCTCGATGTCCTGCACCGTGAGGGAATGGCTCTGGAATTTGGCCTCTACCAGCAGGGCGGCGATGGTGTCCTTGATCTGCAGCAGCCCCCGTTCCAGCAGCGAGATGGTTTTCGCGGTCTGGGGGTCGGTGTTGTCGTGCTTTTTGAAGGTGCTGATCGCATTCAGCATGCCGCCCAAGGGGTTGTTGATCTCGTGGGCGATGCCCGCTGCCAGCCGCCCCACCGCCGCCAGCCGCTCGGAAAAGAACATCTGCTTTTCCAGGTTCTCCTTGTGCTTCAGCTCGCCCAGCATGCGCCTGAAAGCCATGCCGACCTGACCGATCTCGTCCCTGGATTCATACAGTTTGCATTCCAGGTCGTCGGGCAGGGTTTGCCCCACCTTGCCCATGCACTTGGCGAGTTGAGTCAGGGGGGCCGCCATGCGCCAGGCCCAGTACCAGTTCATCGGCAACAGCACGGCCAGCGCCAGCAGCGTCATGATGATGGCGCGCCGGGCGATGTCGTAGAAGCGCGGCAGGAACATCGACCTGGAATACCCCATCACCAGGGAGCCGAGTGCCACGCCATCGGAAATGATGGGGGTCACCATGTAAAACTTGTCCGATCCGGCCAGTTCAACCGCTTTCGGCTCGGTGCCGCGATAATCGGCGATCGTCTGCTGCAGATGGGCAAGGTCCGGACTGGCGCGGGCGGGGTCGGAAAGCATGGGGTATTGCATGGGATGGGTGGAAACGTAAACCTGCTGGCGCGCATCCAGCACCAGGATTTCTTCCGCCTGATTGAGGTTCGCATCCGGGGTGGCCTGGAACGGCGAATTGATGATTTCATAGGCGCGCCATACATCGTCGTGCACGATGGCCGGAGTGATAGTGTGGGCCAGCACCCGTCCCATGCTGCCGGAATTCAGCAGCACGTCCCGCTTCAGGTCGTCGTAGGCGCGGAACATCAGGGAGGCGGTGACCACCAGTGCGGTAAAGATGACCAGCACGCTGCCGCGCAGGGGGATCTTGTAGCGGAAGCTGAGGTCGCGGAACATGTCACTTCTCCGCAATGGCGCGCATCATCCGGGCGATGCTGTCGAACATGTGATCGTCGCCCGCCACGAAGCCATCCAGATGCAGGTTGCGCAACAGTTTTTGCCCTTCCTCGTCCTGCGGCATGGCAATCAGTGCCTTGCGCAACGCCGCCGTATCTGCCGGCGCTACCGCCTTCCCCGCCACGAAGGGCGGGAAGCCGAATTCCTCCGATTTCATGACAATGCGGGTTCGCGTCGTCAGTTCAGGGTGCTGCAGCGCCAGTGTATCCCATACGTAACCGTCCACTGCGCCGCCCTGGGCCAGGCCGGCGGCTACCGCCTCCACCACCTTGCGGTGGGACCAGGTGAAAAAGGTTTTGCTGAAGAAGGTGCCGGGTTTTTCCTGCAACCGATGCAATTCATGGGTCGGCACCAGGTAGCCGGAATTGGAATCGGGATCGGAAAAGGCGAATACCTTGCCCCTTAAATCCGCGATGGACCGGGTTTGCCGGTCCGAGGCGGGAACGATCAGGTAAGAGCGGTAGAGCGGTTTGCCCTGATATACCGGCACCGCCAGCAGATTCATGGTCTGCTTGTTGCGTACATAGGGATAGCCGCACAGCCAGGCAAAATCCAGCTTGCCGCTGCGCATGAGGTCGGTGATCTCGCGGTAGCTGGCGCGCTGGACGAACACCACCGGCCGCTTCAGGTGGTTTTCCAAGTATACCCGCCAGGCATTGACGAAGGCGGTCTGGTCGTCGAGGAACACCGGCGTCAGGCCGATCCGGATCGGTACGTCTTCCCCCGCCGCCCCCGTGTTCGCGGCCATGAACAAGGCCCAGCACAGCACCAGCCACCGCATTCCCCATCGCACCTGAAGCACCTCCGTATGTTGGCTTTGATCCAGTGTAACGCAAATTGCCCGGCGCGATAAACAGCCTGTTTCAGCATCTATCCTGGGCAGAAGCAGAGGCTGTTACCGTCCGGTAATACTGCTACTGATAACAGGGGGATTATTGTTACCTGTGGGTAGCAATGAATTGGGTATTTGAACGCGTGTTCTGCAATATCTATTTGATATTGAAAGTCTTGTTGTTCATGGCACGGCTATTGCTGAGATATGTTTGCAGCAACCTGATTTTATTTGCGGTGGGAAAACGGACGAACGGCACAAAAAGCTGTTCGCCATACACAACAGGAGGAGATGCGCTCATGAGCGAACTGCGAACTTCATCAATTGAAACGAGGGGAAAGCCGGGCCTGAAGCGGTACGCCATGGTGATCGACCTGCGCCGCTGCATCGGCTGCGATGCCTGCATGGTCGCGTGCAAGGCGGAATTCGATGTGCCCCTGGGGGTCTTCAGAACCTGGGTGCCGTACAAGGTGGTGGGTGTCTATCCCTCCGTGAGAAAACATTTCATGCCGCGCCTGTGCAACCACTGCGACGATGCGCCTTGCGTGCGTTCCTGTCCGGTGGGGGCCACTTATAAAGTGGAAGACGGCGGTTTCATTCTCATGCATTACGATCGCTGTATCGGCTGCAAGGCCTGCATGGCGTCCTGCCCCTACAATGCCCGTTTCATGCTGCCGAAGCACCGCACCTATACCGATATCACCAGCGTGGTGGACAAGTGTACCTTCTGTCACCACCGGGTAACACAGGGGCTGACGCCGGCCTGCGTGCAGACCTGCATCGGTCGGGCGCGAATTTTCGGCGACATCAACGATCCCAATAGCGAGGTGTCGAAACTGGTGTCTACCCTGCCGACCCAGGTACTGCGTCCCGAGGAAGGCACCAAGCCGCACGTGTTCTACATCGGCGCGGACCGCAACCTTTCCGAGCATGGCCGGGCGATTTATAACCCGATCGAGGTGCTGGAAGAGGATAGACGGGCTTTTAACAAGAACCACCAGGGATAGGAGCAAATCATGGGTGACTTCAATATTTTTCATCACATGCCGTGGTCGAGCACGTATTCGATCTACTTCTTCGTCATCGGCATTTCTGCGGCGCTGTTTTTCTTTTCCACCCTCTCCTGGTTCCGCCAGGAATTCGAGCCGCTGCGCAAGAGCGCCTTCTATGCCTCCTTCGGACTGATGGCGCTGGGCGGCTTGCTGCTGATCGGCGACCTGTCCAAGCCGCTGCGTTTCCTCAACATCCTTAACCCGGCCTACCTCAACTTCACTTCGCCGCTGGCCTGGGGCGGATTGAATCTGATCTCGTTCGGAGCGGTGTCGGTGGCTTATTTCTGGATGATGCGCAAGAACGACGAAACCAACAGTCGACGGCTGGCCATTATCGGGGCTCTTCTCGCCTTGGGCTTGCCGATCTACACCGGCTTCGATCTCACCGCGCACCAGAACCGTCCGGTGTGGAATACGCCCCTGATGCCGATATTGTTCGTGGCCATGTCCCTGGTTTCCGGCGCGGCGGTGGCGTCTTTCCTGGCGGGGAAGCACGAGAAACTGCTCGTCATGCTGCGTCGTTTCATGCTCTGGTCGGCAGGTTCTGTAGGTGTCATGCTGATTTCCCTGCTCGGCACCACCGCCTACGGCGGCGTAGGGCAGGAACTCACCTTCATGTTCATGACCAGCGGTACGCTCGGCACGATTTTTATCGGCGTCGGCATCCTGCTCGGCACGGCGGCACCGATCGCATTGCTGCTCGCACCTATCGGAAAGCAGCAACAGGGCATGATGATCGCCGCGGTGCTGCTTCTGGTGGGCGGAATGGCATTGCGCTACTCGATTCTGGTCGGTGGCCAGATCGTCCAGACCTATTTCTAAAGATCGGGGAGACCAAACCATGTTGAATTTCAAAATCTCGCGGCGCACCTTCCTTCAGGCCAGCGCCGCTACTGCAGCCGCTGCGGCGGCTTCGCCGAAGCTGTTGCGCGCCATGGAAACCGAACTGGGCGGCAAGGATTTCAACCCAGTCGGCTACGCCGAGCGCAAGGCGATTCCCATCACCTGCCACGTCTGCAACATCCAGGATGGCGCCTTGGCCTACGTGGAAAACGGCCGCATCGTCAAGCTGGAAGGCAACCCGGAGCACGTTTCCACCAGGGGCAGGCTGTGTGCCAAGGGCAACTCGGGCATGTGGTACAGCTACGACCCGGACCGCATCCTCTACCCCTTGAAGCGGGTGGGCGCGCGTGGCGAAGGGAAGTGGAAGCGCATCACCTGGGACGAGGCGCTGACGGAGATCGCCCAGAAGCTGGATGCGGCGATCAAGGAAGACCCCAACACCATCATGCTGAAGTACGGTCGCAACCGCTCCGGCGGCGTCATCGACCGTTTCATGAATACGCTGGGATCGGCCACCGTCGTCAACCACACCTCGGTGTGCGAATCGTCCAAGAAGATCGGCATGGAACCCACCTGGGGGCCGGACATCGAAACGCCGGATTTCGCCAACGCGAAATATATCCTCAACTTCGGCTCCAATATCATGGAGGCGGCCTACTTCCACAACCCGTACTCCCAGCGTCTTGCCGACGGCATGGCAGACAACAAGGCCAAGCTGGTCACCTTCGACGTGCGCCTGTCCAACACCGCCGGGCGCTCCGACGAGTGGATCCCGGTGTTCCCCGGCACCGACGGGGCGGTGGCGCTGGCCCTCGGTCACGTCATCCTGCGCGACGACCTGCAGGACAGCGACTTCATCGAAACCTGGACCAACGTCACCGTTGCCGAACTGAAGGCGCATTACAAGCAGTACACCCCGGAGTGGGCCTCCAAGCTTTCCGGCGTGCCGGTGGAGACGATCGAGCGCATCGCGCGCGAATTCGCCACCACCAAGCCGGCGACGACTTACACCTACCGCGGTCCGGCCAAGCACCTGTACGGCTCCTACAACGAGAAAGCCACCATGATGCTGCCGATCATGACCGGCAACATCGAGGTGCGCGGCGGCTACTGCATGCCGCGCGGCATGGGTTGGCCACAGCCGCAGCCGGAACCGCCCAAGCCGGCCAAGCCATCCTACCTGTCTCACCCGGACGAGTACCCGCTGGCCCACCACAAGGTGAGCCACCTGACGCCGTTCTGGATTGCGGAGGGCAAGCAGAAAATCAACGTCTATTTCTCCTACCAGGATAACGCGGTGTACACCAACCCGGGTTCGGACGCAGTGTGGGGCAAGTTGTACCGCGACGAGAAGCTGATTCCTTTCTACGTTTCCATGAGTCCTTTCATGGGTGAGGAAACGGCACTGGCGGACATCATTCTGCCCGATTGCCCGTATCTCGAACGCTGGGAGCCGGAGTCCATGCCTAATTCACTGTGGCCGTGGCTGGGCATTCGCCAGCCGGTGATCAAGCCGCTGGGGGAGTCGCGCGAGAACCGCATCTTGATGCGCGACATCATTCACAAGCTGGATCCGGACGGCAAGCGCGGCATGAAGAAATACTGGGACTTCAAGGACGGCGAGGACTACATGCGCCACCACTTCGACAATGTCCCGGGCCTGAAAGAAGCGGGCGGGCTGAACTTCCTCAAGAAGCACGGGGTATGGCCGATCTATGGCAAGCTTGACCCGGCCACCGGCAAGATCGTGGACAAAACCGGACGCGAGATCCAGCCGGAATACGGCCTGCACAAGAAGGAACTGTCAGCCGCAGACATGACCGGCGCCGTGGTGGGAAAGAACGGCTCCATCATGAAAAACGGCAAGGCCATCGGCATCCAGCGCAAGGGCAAAAATTACGCCGGCTTTCCAACTCACGACCGGATCATCAATGTGCGCGTGGACCAGTGGGCGGATTTTGGCTTCAATCCCATGCCCACCTTCAAGCAGATTCCCTGGCACAAGGACATGAAGGACGACGAAATGATCCTCACCACCTACAAGATCAACGTGCACAAGCAGTCACGCACGGCGGCGGTGAAGTGGCTGGCGGAGATCATGCACAGCAACCCGGTGTGGATGAACACAGAAACCGGCAAGAAGCTGGGGGTGAAAACCGGCGACCTGGTGCGGGTGGAAAGCAAAGTCGGCCATCTGGTGACCAAGGCCTATGTGTTCGAGGGAATACACCCCAAGGTGGTGGCCATTCCCACCGCCTTCGGCCACTGGGCCTACGGCCGGCTGGCGCAACTCAAGCTGAAGAGCGAGAAGGCCGGTGCCTGGGGCGCGCAGGACGATGCGGACCTGAACAACGTGTGGTGGGAAGACAAGGGCGTGCACCCCAATCAGATCATCCCTGTGGTGGCCGACCCCATCGGCGGCTCCCAGGGCTGGTACGATACCGTGGTCAAGGTCACCAAGGCCGGGCCGAACGACAAGTACGGCGACGTCCAGGCCTCGTGGGAGAAGCATGTGGAAGCCTACAAGGAAACCATGCGTTATGCTTATACTGGCGACCTGCATCGCAAGATGCATCCGGAAATGGCTTCCTGGGGCGGACCGGAGAGCATCAAACACAAGGAGGGTGGCGGCCATTGAGGTTTTCTGAGCAAGCGGAGTGTCCCGGTCATGAGCCTTCTTTCGTGACCGGGTTTTTTTGAGAGGATACCCATGCAGAACCAGAATGCGGCACTTGCCGAACCGATGGAAGATTCTCAATCCCCCCTGGAATTGCGCGCCCGCGCCGGTTACTACCAGCTGCTGGCCGGTGCTTTTGTCGAAGAGCCGGGGAGCAATTACCTGGCGGCCCTGCGAGCGCCGGAGTCCCTGGCTGCGCTGGCCGAGTTGGGGTTGCAGTTCGATGCAGACTTTACCGATGTTCCCCTTGACCAGCTTGAGGATGTTCTGGCTTGTGAATACGCCACCCTCTTTACCACCGCCGGCGGTTGCCCGCCGGTGGAGTCGTCGCGCCTCACCGGGCGTTTCCAACAGGAACCCTTCCACGAGGTGAAGGCGATTTATCAGCGTTGCGGATTCGAGCTGCAACAGGGTAAATTCGCCGTGTTCGAGGACCAGCTCGGGATCGAGCTGTCCTTCGTGGCAGTGCTGCTGGAAAACCAGGCGGCGGCACTGGAAAGCGGCGACATGGCTGCCGCCAAGCGGCTGGAAAAGGAAGTCAAACGTTTCTGGGCCACCCACTTGGGGCGCTGGGTGCGCGGCTATGCGACGCTGCTGGCGCGAGTGACGGAGCATTCCTTTTACCGCGAAATCGCCCGCCTGCTGCAGGGTTTCGCCGAGGAAGAGCTGGTCTTGCTCAATGTGAAGGTGGACGATGCGGATGGCGGACGCGAGGTGGTGCCGAAAAGCGAAATCCAGGTGCTGTTCAATCCCGATGAGCCCGTGTGCGGTGGCTGCGACCATGGCAAGGAGCAAAACAGGACTTTCGCATGAACCATGAATTCGCCTGGGACGAACTGGCGCTGCTGTGGGATGGCAATAATTTCGGCGCTGTCCACGACTGGCTGGGGGAGCGCTGGAATCACCTGATCCAGACCCGGCCGGGTGGGCACGAAGACCCGGACGCCCAGTTCCTGCAAGGCCTGGCGTTCGCGGCGCTGGCCTTCCATTTCACCCAGAACCACAATCAGGACGGCGCGGCGCTGCTCGCCGAGGACGCCCTGGCCATGCTGCCACGATTCCTGCCCGCTTGGCGCGGGGTGGAGATCGCGCCTGTTCTGGAAACCCTTAACACCTTGCTTCCGCTGCTGGAGGGGCTGGACCACGGGTCCGATTGCCCCATGCAGCCATTCGTTTTCAACAAACTTGCCTATCAGGTGATGAATTGATGAGTGTATCCACACCGGAAATCACCCTTTGCCGTTGGGCAAAACCAGAAGATGGGCCCTTTCCCGAGCCGGTTTTCATTTTTGACGGTGATAGCCTGCCCGAGGATCTGACCCATGTCTCGGTGGTCCTGCGATCCGCCGGGCGGGAACGCGCCCGCGAGTTGATGGCTCGGGGCGCCGCGCGGGTGCTGCTGGGTGAGGCCGCGTTGCTGGATGGCGGTCTGATAGAAACTCTGAGCAAGGAGTTCGGCGCGGAGAAGGTCGGGGTATGGGTTCCCGCGCGGCGCATGGAAATCAACTGGGCGCTGGACTTCACCTCCAACGCCGATTTCAGATGCGTCACGCCCTCTTATGCCAAACCGGCCTGGGAAGTGCTGAAAAGCGACGGCAGCCGCAGCGGCACTGATGCCGGCTGGTGGCTGGGGCAAATGCTGGAGCGCGGCGCTTCTATCGCGCTGTTGGGGGTGGACATTGCCGACGACGCCGATCTCAATCTTTGCGCCGAGCTGGTGGAGCAGTTCAGCACCCGACTGTGGTTGACCCCTCTGGCGGACCCCGATGCGGATTTGCTACCATGGGTGATGTACGGCCAGGCAAGAAATCTGGCCATTCCCGATATCGAACATTACGACGAAGCGGCGCTGCTGGTCCTGCGCCAGGCGCTGGATCCCGCAATAGAGGCAGCGGCATGAGAAACCCGGAAAGATATTTGATCGTATTGGCATGCGCCTTGTCGGCATCCGCATGGGCTGCTGGGGCCGCGCTGCTGGATGGCACCCAGCTTGCGGAAGTGCTGAAGAAAGACCAGCCCTGCTGCGTGATCGACGCCCGCAGCGAAGGCAGGCGCAAACAGCAGCCCATCCCTTTCGCCGTGACCTACCAGGAAGGCGTCAAGCCCAAACCGGGTGGCTATGCAGTGGTGGTGGGCGACAACGACCCGCAGGCCCTTGCAGTTGCCCAAAATGTCTCCAAAAAAAGCGGGCAGGATGTGTATGCAGTGAAAGGCGGCTACGCTACCTGGCAGCAGGTGCAGGCGGGCGGGAATAAATCCTCCGCCGGGCCGGAAACCGTCGCGCCGCAAAGCTTCACCATCCCCAGCAATACCTGCGAGCAGGGACAGGCGCTGCACGAGTACAAATAATTCATGCTGACCCAGCCCGAATACCGCGCCACCCGCTGCACCCGCTACCGCTACCGCTACAGCGGGTGCAGCCGTTGCGCCGAGGCCTGCCCCCACGAGGCAGTGGAACTTGGCGACGAAGGCATCAGGATCAGCGCGTCGGCGTGCCGGAACTGCTCGCTGTGCGCCGCAGCCTGCCCAACGGAAGCCCTGCTGGCGGACAACCTGCCCCGCATCGAGGTGTTGAAGCGCGCCGCCAAACTGCCCGAAGTGACTTTCGCCTGCGCCCCTTCCGAACTTCAGGGTGATGAAATCGTGCCCTGCCTGGGTGGGCTGGATGCGGCGATGCTGGCCTACCTGACCAGCCGCGGCATTGCCGTCACGCGGGCCGGCACCCAGCATTGCGCCGGGTGTGCGCATGGTGCGCGGGGAGAGGCGCGGCTTGGCCTTCATCTGGAAGCGGT
>JAIOJM010000031.1 GCA_019911785.1 Sulfuricella sp.
TTTCGATGCGGCTGTAGTGATGCAAGCCGAGGAAGCGAAACGGCTGACGGAGGGCAAGACCGTTCGCATGCTGGCGCTGTGCCGGCTCAAGCCGCCCTACCATACCGAAAGCAACACCTTCTGGAAGGCCACCTTCGCCGATCCGGTGGATTACACCCTGAGAAAGCGCTATCTGGTGGGGAATCTGCTTGAAGTGTGGTTTTACGACAGCGCCAGCGGCAAGGTGCTGGCCAAGGCGAGACGCAATCCGGGGCAAGCCGCGGCGCGCAGCTAACCCGGCCTGCGCGACCTAGTGCCGGGGTGGTCGATTGAAAATTTCGGGCCAAGCCCCCTTTATGGCCCACCAATGGTAAACTCGGCTTATCCTTAGAATGGCAAGGCAATATTAACAAGTTAAGCTCGCAGGCCATCCTAATAAAATGCGCAAATACTTCAATCTAGGCCTACGCGAGAAACTGGTCGTCATCGTTGTCGCCGGCGTGGTGATCGGCTTCGTGCTGCTCGGTGCTTTCCGGCTTTACGTGGCCAAGCAGAATATTGCCGAGGAGATCGATCGTTCCGGCCGGGAACGCATTGCGCTGATCGCGGAAGCGCTGTCCAATTTGATCGTGGGATACGACTACAGCAACATGGAATCCCTTGCCGAGCGCATCGTTAAGCTGCAGGATGTCCAGCAGATCACCATTCGCAACCTTGCCGGCAAAATCATGGTAACCCGCAACAGCGGTGACTTTAATCAAGCCGTCAAGGAGCTGCGCTATGAAGCGCCTGTGCTCTTTTCGGGCGAACCTGTCGGCAGCGTGGAGCTTCGGATTTCGCTCGAACGTCACGAACAAACAATTCGCACTACCTATCGCAACATCGTTCTGGGGCTGGGTTTTTTTGCCGTATTCCTCGGCATGCTGCTCTATGCGGTAACTTCCAGGGCGATCATAAAGCCGATCGGGCATTTTCGCGATCTCATGAACGGCATTCTCAATGACCCCAGCGGACTCGCGCAACGCAAGCTGGAAATCGCCAGCCGGGACGAAATTGGCGAGCTTGCCGCCATCTTCAATACCATGAACGACAAGGTTCATGACTACCAGCAACGTCTGCAGGAAAAATACATCCTGGCGGACTCGACCTTGCTGGCGACCAATGAGCAACTCAAGGCGCGCACCGAGGAACTGGAAAAGGCGCTGGCCCAGGTCGAACGCCTGGCAACGACGGACAGCCTGACCGCGCTGCCAAACCGCCGCCATTTCGACAATTTTCTCGCCGCGACCATCCCCCGTGGCGCCAGGTTCGGCGAGCCCATCTGCATGATTCTGGTTGATGTTGATAATTTCAAGCAAATTAACGACCAGTATGGACATGGCGTCGGCGATTACGTGCTTCAGGAGCTGGCCAAGCTGTTTAAATCCCGAACTCGGGAAGCCGATATCTGCGCCCGGTTGGGTGGAGACGAGTTCGCCTTCCTGCTCTGTCGCACCGGCACCGAAGAAGCGCTCGCATTGTCGCAAGATCTGCTGCGCATCGTCCGCGAACACCCTTTCGTGGCGGACGACGTCAAGCTGCAAGTTATGCTCAGCATCGGCATCGCACAGCTCTCGCCGGACATCCCCGGCACCGAAGCACTCTATGGAGCCGCCGACAAGGCGCTTTACGAGGCAAAACGCCGCGGGCGCAGCCAAGTTGTCGTGTACCCTTTCGGATAAGCCTGACTCAATGGTCCTACGGGAAACGGAGGAATCGTGCAGAGACGCTCTTGCTTAAACCTGATGTTCGCCTGCCTGCTTGCGGGAGCAGGCCTGGCTGCCACGTTGCCTGCCCGTGCCGCCGAAAACCGGCACACGGATTTATCCCTGGGATCGGTAGCAATGGACGTTCCGGCAGCAATGGTAAAGCGCCTGACGCCCCTGGCCAAATACCTCAGCAGCCAAACCGGTTACAATGTCATGTTTCGCGCTTCTCCCAACCTGGACTCCGCCGTGGAAGATCTTGGGCTGGGGCATACCCAGTTGGCCTATCTGACCCCGGTGGCCTATATCGAAGCGCATGAAAAATATGGTGCGGTCCCCCTCGTCAGCCCGCTTACCCACGGAAAATCCACTTTCAATCTGGTCATCGCCGTCAGGAAAGACAGCCCGATCAGGGCAATGCGGGATTTGCACGGCAAGAAATTCGCCTTCGGCGATGAAAAGGCCCTGCTTCAGCCAGCCGTTGTCATGGGGGCAGGAATCAAGCTGGAGGATTTTGCTTCCTACGCCTATCTCAAGCATTACGACAACATCGCCAAGGCGCTGCTGAATGGGGATTTCGACGCCGGCATTCTGAAGGACACCATTGCGGCCAAATTCGAGCCACTAGGGCTGCGCATTATTCATGTTTCTCCGCCCCTGGCCTCCTATCTTTTCGCCGCAAGCAACCGCCTTACCCCGGAAACCGTTGCCCAGCTGAAAGCCGCGCTGCTTGCTCTCAACGCGGACACACCCGAAAACAAGGCCGTCTTGCGCGCCCTCGACCCTGCTTACGACGGGTTCGTGGCAGTGGAAGATCGGGATTACCACGTGATCCGCAAGCTGATCGCGCCCTTGAAGGCAAAATGAGCCTTGCGGCTGTTCGTCTGTGGCAAATGTTTGCACCACTCATTTCACCCACACCGTCTTGACGTTCACGAATTCGCGGATGCCGTGGTAGGACAGCTCGCGGCCGTAGCCTGATGCCTTGACCCCGCCGAACGGCAGGCGCGGATCGGATTTCACCATGCCGTTAATGAAGCAGCAGCCTGCTTCGATCTCCCGCGACAGCCTTTCCGCGCGCGCAGCATCGCGGCTCCACAGGCTGGCACCCAGACCGAAGCGGGTGTCATTGGCGATGCGCAAGGCGTCCTGTTCGTCACGGGTGCGGATCACGGCGGCGACCGGGCCGAACAGTTCCTCGTGATAGGCGCGCGCTTTCGGCGTGACGTGGTCGAGGATGGACGGCAGGTAATAGGCGCCCTCCCCGGCGACCGGTTCGCAGCCCAGTAAAGCCTGCGCTCCCTGGGCGATGGAATCCGTTACCTGGCGGTGCAGTTCGTCGCGCAGGTCGAGCCTTGCCATCGGTCCCGTCTGCGTGTCTTCCTTCATCGGATCCCCGACTCGGAGGGCGGCAACTTTCTGCATCATCAGGAGCACGAACTCGTCAGCGATTTCCGGCACGACAATGCAACGCTTGGCTGCGATGCAGGACTGGCCGTTGTTGAGAAAGCGCGAATTGACAGCCTGGGTGCTGGTGTAGTCCAGATCGGCGTCGTGCAGCACGACGAAGGGGTCTGACCCGCCCAGTTCCAGTACGCACTTTTTCAGGTTTCGCCCTGCCTCCGCGGCAACCTGCCGCCCGGCCGGCTCCGATCCGGTAAAAGTGACGGCATGGATGCGCGGATCGGCGATGATGCCTGCAACCTGGTTCGCTTCGATCATCAGGGCGGCGAACAGGCCTTTCGGCAGGCCCGCAGTACGGAAAATATCCTCCGCCGCCAGCGCGCATTGCGGCACGTTGGATGAGTGCTTGAGTACGATGGCGTTGCCAGCCATCAGCGCCGGTGCGGCGGCGCGGAACACCTGCCAGAAGGGGAAATTCCACGGCATGATCGCGAGCACGGTGCCGAGCGGCGGGTAGCTGACGTAGCTCCGGGCGGCGTCGGTTTCGATCGGCTCATTCGCGAGAAATTCGGCAGCGTGGAGGGCGTAGTAGTCGCACGCCAGGGCGCATTTTTCCACTTCGGCCCGGGCTTCCCGCAACGGCTTGCCCATTTCCCGGGTAATCAGGGCGGCGTAGTCGTCGTGGTTTGCCATCAGGATTTCCGCCGCGCGGCGCAGCGCTTCGGCGCGCTGCACGAAGCCGGCTTTGTGCCAGGTTTTCTGGGCTTTCCGGCTCTCTTCCAGTGCGCTGTCGAGGTGCTGGTCGTCGCATCTCTGGAAAACCCGCTCCACCTTGCCGGTGGCGGGATTCAGGCTGATGTGGGGCATCGTGTGCTATCTTTTAAGGTCGTCAAGTTTTACTATAGCACTTATGAAATCTCTCTTTATGGCCGTTGTTTTTTCCGCGGGGGCCGCACTTTCCGCATCCAGCAATGCCGCCGTAGCCAGCCCAGAGGCCGATTTTCTCGCGGCGCGCGAGGCTTTCAGGTCGGGCAATATTTCCCGTTTCGATGCCATGGCCGCGCGCTTGCAAGGCCATGTGCTGGAGCCCTTCGTCGCCTACATGCAACTCATGTTGCGCCTCAAGGACGCGAGCCCGGACGAGATCAAGGGTTTTATCCAGCGTAACGGGGACAGTTTCCTGGCCGACCGGCTGCTCGCCGAATGGCTGCGGATGCTGGCAAAAAACCAGCGCTGGGAACTGTACATGAGCGAATACCCCGCGCTGATCACCAGGGACTCGGATCTGGTCTGCTATGCCTTGCAGGCGCGGCTCGCACTGGGAGACGGCGCCGCGCTGGCGGAGGCGAAGCCCTACTGGTTCAACGCCGAAGAGCAGCCTGAGAGTTGCCTGCCCCTGTCCGATGCTTTGGCGACCAACGGCCTGCTCACCGTGGAGGACGTGTGGGCGCGTTTGAGGCTGACCCTGGAGGCGGGTAACGTCAGCGTGGCGAAGCATGTTGCGCGTTACTTCCCCGGCGGGCAGGAGATTCCCCTGCGCGAGCTGGAGCGTGCGGCGGAAAACCCGCTTGCCTTTCTCGACAAGCTGCCGGTGAGCCTTTCGACCCGTGCCGGCCGGGAGCTGACCCTGTTCGCCCTGTCCCGCGCGGCTCGCAGCCAGCCGCAGCAGGCCTTGCCTTACTGGAATGCGCTGTATTCCAGTTTCGGCGCGGAGGAACAGGCCTATGGCTGGGGACAGCTGGCTTTCCATGCCGCGCGCAAGCACGATCCGGAAGCGCTGGCTTGGTTCGGCAAGGCGGACGGGACCCGCCTTTCCGACTTGCAGCTCGCCTGGAAAGTGCGCGCCGCCTTGCGCGAGCAGAACTGGCCGGAGGTGCAGGCCGCCATCGCCGCCATGTCGGAGGCGGAGCAGAACCAGGGCTCCTGGCGCTACTGGAAGGCGCGCGCGCTCAAGGCGCAGGGCAAGCCGGTGCAGGGCAACGCGATCCTGGCGCCGCTGTCGAAGGAATTCAATTATTACGGCCAGCTTGCCGCCGGGGAGCTGGGTGTGGTGGCCGGCATTCCGGCCGAAAGTTTCAAGGCGAGTGACGACGAGATCAAGGCCATGGAGAAGCTGCCGGCGATCCGGCGCGCGCTGGCCCTGTACGAGATGAACCTGCGCTATGAGGCCAACCGCGAGTGGATGTGGGCGGTGCGCGGGCTCGACGACCGGCGTCTGCTGGCGGCGGCGGAGGTGGCGCAGCGCCACGGCTGGTATGACCGGGCCATCAACACGGCGGACAAGACCCAGCAGCTGCATAATTTCAGTCTGCGCTTTCCCGCTCCCCACCGTGACGTGATGCAGGAGCAGGCACGTTTGGTCGGCCTGGATGAGGCCTGGGTATACGGCCTGATCCGCCAGGAAAGCCGCTTTGTCCAGCAGGCGCGTTCCGGCGTCGGCGCGTCGGGATTGATGCAGCTGATGCCGGGAACGGCGCGTTGGGTGGCGAAGCGCCTCGGGATGAAGAACTTCCGCCAGTCGCTGGTCAACCAGCTGGATACCAACGTGACGCTCGGCACCTATTATCTCAAGTATGTGCTCGACAAACTCGACGGCCAGCCGCTGCTGGCGACCGCCGCCTACAACGCCGGTCCCAGCCGCGCCATCAAGTGGCGCAGCGAGGCGCCGATGGAAGGCGCGATCTATGCCGAAACCATTCCGTTTGCCGAAACCCGCGGCTATGCGCAGAAGGTGATGAGCAATGCCGTCTACTACGGCAACCAGTTCGGCCGGCAGTTGCAGTCATTGAAACAGCGCTTGGGCACGATTACGCGAGGAAGCGGAAAGATCGAATGCGCCGGCAATGACGAGCGCGCGCCGGATTGCGAATAAGGAGAAAAATCATGGAAATCAAGAAAGTTTGTGTGCTGGGTGGAAGCGGTTTTGTCGGCCGGCATGTGGTCAGCCGGCTGTGCGGGCGGGGGTACGAAGTGCTTGTGCCCTACCGCAACATCAACCGCGCCAAGCACCTTGCCGTGCTGCCGACGGTGTCGCTGGTGGAAGCGGATGTCCATGATCCGGATGTGCTCAAGGGGCTGTTCCGGGGCGTGGATGCGGTGATCAACCTGGTCGGCATTCTCCATGAAGGAAAGCGCGGCGCTTTCCAGCGTGCGCACGTGGAGCTGCCGCGCAAGGTGGTGGAAGCCTGCCGGGCGGCGGGGGTGAAGCGGTTGCTGCACATGAGCGCCCTCGGCGGCGACCCGGACGGCCTGAGCCGCTACCAGCGCAGCAAGGGGGAGGGTGAGGCACTGGTGCTGGCGGCCCACGGGGAGGGTCTGGCGGTGACGGTATTCCGCCCGTCGGTGATTTTCGGCCCGGAAGACAGCTTTCTCAACCTGTTCGCCCGCCTGCTCCAATGGGCGCCGATTTTCCCGCTCGGCAGCCCGAATGCCAAATTCCAGCCGGTGTATGTCGGCGACGTGGCCCATGCGTATGTCGCCAGCCTGAACAACCCGGCTACCTTCGGCCAGCGCTACGAACTGTGCGGTCCGACGGTTTACACCCTGCAGGAGCTGGTCGAATACGTCGCCAGGGTCAAGGGTCTCAAGCGCACGGTCATGCCGCTGTCCGATGAGATGTCCTCGTTGCAGGCCATGCTGCTGGGCCTGATGCCGGTGAAGATGCTGACCCACGACAACTACCTGACGCTGAAAACCGACGCGGTGTGCGGCTGCCCATTCCCCGAGGTGTTCGGCATTCAGCCTGCGGCTATCGAGGCTGAAGCTCCGCTGTACCTGGCGGGCATTCAGCCGCCGCGCTTCAAGCGGTTTATCGACGAGAAACGCTAGGAGCCTGCCGGACTTATGATGAATCGGCTGCAAATCCGCCTGGGCGGTCCATATTCCGCCGCTTTTTTGGTCAATAGAATGACTATTGACCTGCAAAACCGGCAAAATCTGTCCGCGCCCAGCCGAATTTTCGCTTCGATCCCCATAAGCCCGACAGGCTCCAAACCTTCATGAGAATCTACGCCGTCGGTGGCGCGGTGCGCGACGAGTTGCTCGGGCTGCCGGTGGCCGACCGCGACTACGTGGTGGTCGGCGCGACGCCGGAGGAAATGGTGGCCCAGGGGTTCAGGCCGGTGGGCAAGGATTTTCCGGTATTCCTTCATCCCGAGACTCACGAGGAGTACGCCCTGGCCCGCACCGAGCGCAAGACCGCGCGCGGCTACAAGGGCTTCCAGGTTTCTGCCGCGCCCGAGGTGACGCTGGAGGAGGATCTTGCGCGGCGCGACCTCACCATCAACGCCATCGCCAAGGATGAAGCCGGTCTGTTCATCGATCCCTATGGCGGCACGGCCGATCTCAAGGCCGGCATCCTGCGCCACGTCAGCCCGGCCTTCGTCGAGGACCCGGTGCGGGTGTTGCGGGTGGCGCGTTTCGCCGCGCGGCTCGGCTTTGCCGTCGCGCCGGAAACCCTCGCCCTGATGCGGGAGATGGCCGCCAACGGCGAAGTCGATGCGCTGGTGCCGGAGCGAGTGTGGCAGGAGCTGTCGCGCGGCCTGATGGAAAAGACCCCCTCGCGCATGTTCCTAGCGCTGCGCGAGTGCGGCGCGCTGGCCCGCATCCTGCCCGAGCTGGACGCCCTGTTCGGCGTGCCGCAGACCGAGCAATACCACCCCGAGATAGATACCGGGGTGCACGTGATGATGGTGGTGGACTACGCCGCCGCGCAGAACTACGACCTGCCGGTGCGCTTCGC
>JAIOJM010000300.1 GCA_019911785.1 Sulfuricella sp.
ACCTCATCGACACCCAGGCGAATGGGCTGTTCCGCGCCGCCGACGATCTTGACCACCGCCTTGCGTACCATGCTGCCGAGCTGTTTTTCCAGATTCCGCACCCCCGCCTCACGCGCAAAGCCCTCAATGACGCGCTTCAGCGCGGCTTCGGTGATGGTGAGATTGCCGCGCTTCAGCCCGGCCTTCTTGAGCTGCTTCGGCCACAGGTGGTGCTTGGCGATCTGCACCTTCTCGGCGGTGATGTAGCCGGAAAGCCGGATCGTCTCCATCCGGTCCAGCAGTGGCGCGGGGATGGTGTCGAGCTGGTTGGCGGTGCAGATGAACAGCACCTTGGACAGGTCGAAGCGCACGTCCAGGTAGTGATCGAGGAAATCGACGTTCTGCTCGGGATCAAGCACTTCCAGCAGGGCCGAGGCCGGGTCGCCCTGATAGGAAGCGCCGATCTTGTCGATCTCGTCGAGCATGATTACCGGGTTGGCCACGCCGCATTCCTTGATCGCCTGGACGAACTTGCCCGGCATGGCGCCGATATAGGTGCGGCGGTGGCCCTTGATCTCGGCCTCGTCGCGCATCCCGCCCAGGGAAAAACGGTAGAATTTTCGTCCCAGGGCATTGGCGATGGACCGGCCGATGGAAGTCTTGCCGACACCCGGCGGCCCCACCAGCAACAGAATGGAACCGGCAATTTCGCCCTTGAGCGAACCCACGGCAAGGAACTCGATGATGCGTTCCTTGACGTCGTCGAGGCCATCATGATCGTGGTCGAGTATCTTGCGCGCCCGTGCCAGATCGAGCTTGTCCCTGGAAAACCTGCCCCACGGCAACTGGCTCAGCCAGTCGAGGTAGTTGCGCGTCACCGCGTACTCCGGCGAGCCGGATTCGAGCACGGAGAGCTTCTGCATCTCCTCGTCGACGCGTTTTTTCGCCGATACGGAAAGCTTCAGCTTGGCCAGCCGCTCGCTGTAGCGTTCGATGTCGGCGGTCTTGTCGTCCTTGGCCAGGCCCAGCTCTTTCTGGATTTCCTTGAGCTGCTCGCGCAGGAAAAACTCGCGCTGCTGCTTGCTCATCTTCTGCTCGACCTGCTCGCGGATCTGCGACTGCAGCTTGGCGACCTCAAGCTCCTTCTTGATCAGAACCAGCACCTTCTCCATGCGGCGGCGCAGGTTGAAGGCATCCATCACCGACTGCAATTCCTCTTTCGACGCGGTGGTCAGGGAAGCGGCGAAGTCGGCCAGCAGAGAGGGCTCGTTCGGGCTGAAACGGTTGAGGAAGAACTTGAGTTCCTCGCTATACAGCGGGTTGAGCGGCATCAACTCCTTGATGGTGTTGATGATCGCCATCGCGTAGGCCTTCAGTTCATCCTCGTTGCGCGCGATTTCAGGGGGATATTCGACCTGCGCCACGTAAGGCGGCTTGCTGGAAATCCATTTAACGATGCGGAAGCGGCTCTGGCCCTCGGCAATGAACTGGATCTTGCCTTCGGCGCGCACCGGGTGATGCATGCGCACCAGCGTGCCGATGGAATAGAAATCCTCCGGCGCGGCCCCTTCGGCGTGGGGAAGATTGACCAGGATAATGCCCGCCATCTGCTGCGGCGTGTCGCCGATCTTCTTCACTGTTTCCAGCCACGGACCCTCGTTCATCAGCAACGGCAGGGTCTGGGCGGGGAAGAACGGGCGCTCCGACAGGGGCAGCAGGTAAAGCGTAGTGGGATAAATGCCGGCAGGAACCGGGGGCGCAGCTTCCTCTTCGACATCGGTGGAACGCAGCACCTCGCCTTCGAGGAATTCCTGGTCTAGCGTGGCTTTCTTTTTTCTTGGCATGATGCTCCTAACATGGAGTTAACCTAGCCGTAATTCAACCCCATCGCCTCCCGCACGTCGCGCATGGTTTCGGATGCCAGCTCGCGCGCCTTTTCGCAACCGTCGGATATGATGTTGCGCACCAGGGCGGGGTCGTCCATGTACATCTGCGCCCGTTCGCGCATCGGCTTCTGCTCTTCCAGCACCGCGTCGATCACCGGTTGCTTGCATTCCAGGCAACCGATGCCGGCGCTGGTACAGCCCTGCCGCACCCATTCCTTCCGGCCTTCTTCAGAATAGACCAGATGGAACTGCCATACCGGGCATTTCTCCGGCGTGCCGGGGTCGTTGCGCCGCACCCGCGCCGGGTCGGTCGGCATGGTGCGGATTTTCTTCGCCACGCTGTCCTCGTCCTCGCGCAGGGAAATGGTGTTGTTGTAGGATTTCGACATCTTCTGCCCGTCCAGCCCAGGCATCTTCGATGCCACGGTGAGCAGCGCCTGCGGTTCGGCCAAAATCATCTTGCCGCCGCCCTCGAGATAGCCGAACAGCCGCTCGCGGTCGCCCAGAGACAGGTTCTGCTGGTCGTTGAGCAGGGCGTGCGCGGATTCCAGCGCCTCCTCGTCGCCTTCCTGCTGAAAGCGGGTGCGCAGTTCCTCGTAGAGCTTGGCGCGCTTGCCGCCGAGCTTCCTGATTGCGGCCTCGGCCTTTTCCTCGAAGCCCGGCTCGCGCCCGTAGAGGTGGTTGAAGCGCCGCGCCAGCTCGCGCGTAAACTCGATGTGCGGCACCTGGTCCTCGCCCACCGGCACCTGGTTGGCGCGGTAGATCAGGATGTCCGCCGCCTGCAGCAGCGGGTAGCCGAGGAAGCCGTAGGTGCTCAAATCCTTGCCGCTGAGTTTTTCCTGCTGATCCTTGTAGGTTGGAATCCGCTCCAGCCAGCCCAGCGGCGTCATCATCGACAGCAGCAGGTGCAGTTCGGCGTGTTCGGGCACGCGCGACTGGATGAACAGGGTCGCGCGGGACGGGTCCACGCCCGCGGCGAGCCAGTCGATCACCATCTCCCAGACGCTCTGTTCGATAATGCCGGGCGTGTCGTAATGGGTAGTCAGCGCATGCCAGTCGGCGACGAAAAACAGGCACTCGTATTCGTGCTGCAGCTTCACCCAGTTTTTCAGTACGCCGTGATAGTGGCCAAGATGCAGACTCCCGGTCGGGCGCATGCCGGACAAAACGCGTTCAGTAAACATGTTCTTAGTTCTTTCTTATCAAATACCGAATAGCAGCAATATCAGCGATTTTGCCACGTTAATCAGCGGCCCGATAATCGCCCCCAGCACGCCGCTGAACAGCAGGACCACCAGCAGGATCATGCCGTAGGGTTCCAGCAGGGAATAGCGGTAGGCCAACCGGTTCGGCAACAGGCTGACAGCGATGCGCCCGCCGTCCAGCGGCAGTAGCGGCAGCAGATTAAGCACCATCAGCACGACATTGATATTGATCCCGGCCATGCCCATCAGCGCCATCGGCAGGGAAAACGGGCTGTCCGGCATCATGTTGGCGAGCTTCAGCGCCACCGCCCAGCCGAGCGCCATGGCCAGGTTTGCGCCGGGACCGGCCAGGGCCACCCACAGCATGTCCTTCTTCGGATTGCGCAAATTGTTGAAATTTATCGGCACCGGCTTGGCCCAGCCGAACAGGATGCCTCCCAGAAACATGGTCAGGAGGGGAACCAGCACGGTGCCGATCGGATCGATGTGGCGCAGCGGATTCAGGCTCACCCGCCCCAGCATGTAGGCGGTGGTGTCGCCGAAGTGCTTGGCGACGTAGCCGTGCGCCGCCTCGTGCAGGGTGATGGCGAATACCACCGGCAAGGCATAAACGGCGACCTGTTGTACGATATTCAATTCCATATTTTCTTAAAAACCTCTTTTATCCACAGATGAACACGGATTTACACAGATACCCCAAATGCGTGCAAGATGAGAAATGTGATTCATTGATAATCCGTGTAAATCTGTGTTCATCCGTGGATTGAATTGCTTTTTCTGGTTCACGCTACTTCCAGTCCAAACGGTTCAATGTCGCCCTTGCCCCGCCGCACCAGCACTGGCGTCTCGCCGGTCAGGTCGATCACGGTGGTGGTGTCCACGTCGCCGTAGCCGCCATCCACAACCAGATCGACCTGGCGCTCGAGCAGGTCGCGGATAGTGTAGGGGTCGTTGAGCGGGTGATCGTCCCCGGGCAATTGCAGGGTCGTGCTCAGCAACGGCCCGCCCAGCTCGGCCAGCAGCGCCTGGAGAATCGGATGATCCGGCACGCGCAGGCCGACGGTCTTGCGCTTCGGGTGCTGCAAACGCTTCGGCACTTCCCGAGTCGCTTCCAGGATGAAAGTGTAGCAGCCCGGCGTATTCGCCTTGAGCAGCCGGAACTGGCGGTTGTCCACCTTGGCATAAACGGAAATTTCGGCCAGGTCGCGACATACCAGGGTGAGCGGATGGTCTTCATCCACACCGCGGATCGCGCGGATGCGCTGCTGCGCCTCCCTGTCGCCCAGGCCGCAGCCCAGCGCATAGCTGGCGTCGGTCGGATAGGCGATCACGCCGCCGTTGCGAATGATTTCCACCGTCTGGTGAATCAGGCGCGGTTGCGGGTTTTCGGGGTGGATGACAAAAAACTGGGCCATGGCTAGATCACCATTTCCGGCCAGTTGTGCCACACCGGCTTGCAGCCGGACGGCAACGCGGGCAAACGTCCCAGATCCATGTAGCTTTCACCCACTCCGTGAAAATCGGAACCGCAGGAAACCAGCAAATCGAATTCCCTGGCATAGTCGGCAAACTGTATGAACTGATCGGCGGTATGGCTGCCCGTCACCACTTCGATCGCCTCGCCGCCGGCTTCCTTGAAATCGGCGATCAGGCTGGCCAGATTGGTCCTGCCCAGATCGTAGCGGCCGGGGTGGGCCAGCACCGCGATCCCGCCGCTCGCGCGAATCCAGCCGATTGCATCGGCAAAATCGGCCCAGCGATGCTCTACATAGCCCGGCTTGCCCTTGACCAGGTATTTTTTGAATACGGTACGGGTATCCTTGACGATGCCTTTTTCCACCAGGAAGCGGGCAAAGTGGGTGCGGCTGATGATGCCCGGATTGGCGGCATAGGCATAAGCGCCTTCCAGGCTGCCCGGGATACCGGCCTTTTCCAGCTCGGCGGCGATGCGCACGGCACGTTCGCCGCGGCCGGCACGAATCGCTGCCAGGCCGTCCCGTAGCGGCCCGTAAGCGGGGGCTATGCGCAGACCGACGATGTGCACGCTGCGTTTGTTCCAGGTTACCGAAATCTCGACGCCATTGACCAGCGCAATGCCCGCCTCGACCGCGGCCGCGCGCGCCTCGTCAAGTCCGGCGACATCGTCATGATCGGTCAGCGCCAGCACCCTGACGCCTTGGGCGGCTGCGCGCCGGACCAGATCGGAAGGCGTGAACAAACCATCGGAAATGGTGGAGTGACTATGCAGGTCAATAACGGAGGACATTAATAGTGGGCTTGTTAAAACAACCCGAATCATAGCAAAATACGGGTCTCGATGAAATGATGCGTAATCCGACCCGCCCTGATGAAATTCCTTTTCGACCTGTTTCCCATCATCCTGTTTTTTGCCGCTTACAAGTTCTACGGCATTTTCACCGCCACTGCGGTAGCCATAGCCGCGACATTTGCCCAGATCGGCTGGGTCTGGTTCCGTCACCGCCAGGTCGACAAGATGCTGTGGATCAGCCTTGCGATCATCACGGTGTTCGGCGGGGCGACCCTGCTTCTGCACGATGAAACCTTCATCAAGTGGAAACCGACCGTACTCTACTGGCTGTTCGCCGGCGTGCTGCTGATCAGCCAGATCGCCTTCAGGAAAAACCTGATCAAAGCCATGATGGGGAAGCAGATGGTCCTGCCGGAAAACATCTGGCACAGACTGAATCTGGGCTGGGCCAGCTTTTTCACCGTGGTCGGATTCGTCAACCTGTACGTGGCTTTCAACTTTTCCACCGACATCTGGGTCAACTTCAAGCTGTTCGGCATCCTTGGCCTGATGCTGCTATTCGTCATCGGCCAGGGCATGCTGCTGGCAAAATACGTGGTTGAAGTTGAAGAAGAGAAGGACGCTCAGTGATGCTGTACGCCATTGTCGGCGATGACGCACCGGACAGCCTGGAAAAGCGCCTGGCCGCCCGCCCCGCACACCTCGCCCGCCTGGATGCCTTGCAGCGGGACGGGCGGTTAGTACTGGCCGGGCCATTTCCCGCGATCGACAGCCCCAACCCCGGCCCGGCCGGATTTTCCGGTAGCCTGATCGTGGCCGAATTCGAATCTCTGGAAGCCGCGCGCATCTGGGCCGAGGCCGACCCTTACCTCTCGGCCAGGGTTTTCGAACGGGTCACCGTCAAACCATTCAAGAAAGTACTGCCTGCATGATGAGCACACCGGAAAAAATTCGTGAACGACTCGCCCCGCTTTCCCCTGAACGCCTGGAAATCGAGGATGAAAGCGCCCGGCATGCCGGCCACGAAGGCGCCAAGGGCGGTGGCGGGCACTACCGCCTGACCATCGTTTCAGCCCAGTTCGCCGACAAATCGCTGCTTGCCAGACACCGCATGATCAACGATCTGCTCGGAGAAATGCTGCAAAAAGAGATTCACGCCATCAGCATAAAAGCGTACACTCCCGGCGAGAATTGAATAGACTATAATCAACTTTCTTACGTTTTTTAACCAAAGGATGTTACTGATGTTTTCATACAAATCCAAAATTCTTGCAGTTTCCATCGGCAGCATGCTCACTCTCGCTTCGTGCAACGCCCAGGATGGCGACAAATCCGCCGCGGCACCTGCGGTCAGCGCCACGGCAGCCATCGCCACGGTAAACGGCTCCCCGATCAGCCAGGCACGCTTCAACTTCCTGCTCCAGCAATCCCAGCAGCAGGGCCAGCCGGATTCCCCCGAAGTGCGGAAAAACATTCGTGAAAAGATGATTATTGAGGAAATCGTTGCCCAGGAAGCGATCAAGAAAGGCATGGACAAGCTGGCCGACGTGAACACCCAGATCGACCTCGCACGGCAAACCATACTGATCCGCGCCTACCTGCAGGACTACATCAAGAACACCCCCATCGGCGATGATGTATTGAAAGCCGAATACGACAAAATCAAATCCCAGATGGGCGACAAGGAATACCACGCTCGCCACATCCTGGTGGAAAAGGAAGCCGAAGCAAAAGACATCATCGCCAAGCTGAAAAAAGGCGAGAAATTCGAGAAGCTGGCCGAAAAATCGAAAGACCCGGGCTCCAAGGCCAAGGGCGGCGATCTGGGATGGGCCGCCCCGGCCAATTTCGTGCCGGAATTCAGCGCCGCCATGACCAAGCTGCAGAAAGGCCAGTACACCACCGAGGCTGTGAAGAGCCAGTTCGGCTGGCACATCATCAAGCTCGAGGACTCGCGCGCGATGCAGGCGCCACCCTTCGACGA
>JAIOJM010000032.1 GCA_019911785.1 Sulfuricella sp.
AGCGGGAGGGGAGACGATCGCCCCTTCCCCCGCTTGCGGGGGAAGGTTGGGATGGGGGTTGGGCGCGAATGCGGACGCAAATCGCGCCGAGGGCGGCGCTCCTACAAGTGCACGAACATTCCAATGGATAATCTGGGTTGATAGCAACATCTCTACCAACTAAGCTTCCGGACGTAGGATATAGCCGCTTCCCCGCACGGTGTGCAGCAGGGGCGTGGCAAAGGATTTGTCGATTTTCTGACGCAGTCGGCTGATGTGGACGTCCACCACATTGGTCTGAGGATCGAAAAAATATTCCCAGACATTTTCCAGCAGCATGGTGCGCGTCACCACCTGCCCGGCATGGCGCATCAGGTATTCCAGCAGGCGAAATTCGCGCGGCTGCAGATCGATTCCCTGGCCGCCGCGGGTCACGCTGCGGCTGAGCAAGTCCATTTTCAGATCAGCCAGTTCCAGCATGGTTTCCGGACCGCTGCCGAAGCTGCGCACACGCCGCAGCAGCGCCTCGATCCGCGCCAGCAATTCGGCAAAGGCGTAAGGCTTGACCACGTAATCGTCGCCGCCGGCACGCAAGCCTTCCACCCGGTCGTCCACCTTGCCGAGCGCGCTCAGGATCAGGGCTGGAGTGCGTCTACCCTGATCCCGCAGCGCCTTCAGAACCGACAGCCCATCGCGCCCGGGCAACATGATATCGATCACCCACAGGTCGTGATCCCCGGCCTGAGCCTGCTGCAAGCCATGCTCGCCGTCATGGGCCAGTTCGACGGCATAGCCGGCTTCCACCAGCCCGCGCTTCAGAGAACCCGCCGCCGCCTCATCATCCTCAATAATCAGCAATTTCACCATGATCCACCTGCCAGATTATCCATAATCGACTTTAACAATTATATATAATAATATGTTTAATAATCATTTTACGTATATACCAGGCTTTCCGGCAAGCAGTGAACCGATCACGCTCGCATAGCCGAAACCCTGCTGGTTGAATATCTCCAGCACGCTTTCCACATCTTCCTGGGCGCAGGCCACCAGCAAGCCGCCGCTGGTTTGCGGATCGCACAGCATATTTCTCTGCCACCCCGGCATGGTTGCCGGCAAAGTCACCTCGTGCCCATAACTCGCCCAGTTGCGCGCAGCTGCACCCGGCGCATAACCCTGTTTTGCCAGATTCAGCGCTACCGGGAGCAGCGGCAAACGGTCGAATTCGACCTCGGCAGACAGCTTGGAGCCGTGGCAGATTTCCAGCAGATGGCCCAGCAATCCAAAGCCGGTGACGTCGGTCAGCCCGTGCACGCCCGGCATGGCAGCCAGCACCGACCCCGGCGTGTTGAGCTGGGTGGTGCTGTCTATCATCTGGCGATAGCCCTCCTCCGACAGCTCACCCTTTTTCAGCGCCGCGCTCATGATGCCGATGCCCAGCCCTTTTCCAAGAATCAGCGCATCGCCCGCCCGCGCCCTATCGTTGCGCTTGACCCGGTCGGGATGAACAATACCCAGCGCGACCAGCCCATAGATCGGCTCGACGGAATCGATCGAATGGCCGCCGCCGATCGGGATGCCTGCTGCCGCGCACACCGACTCGCCGCCCTTGAGGATTTCACGAATCACCTCGACCGGCAGCCTGGCCGTAGGCATGCCGACGATAGCCAGCGCCATGATCGGCTGGGCGCCCATGGCGTAGATATCCGAAATCGCGTTGGTGGCGGCAATGCGTCCGAAATCGAATGGATCGTCCACGATCGGCATGAAGAAATCGGTTGTCGCGACAATCGCCTGTGCCGCATTCAAGCGGTAAACCGCGGCATCGTCGCTGGATTCGATCCCGACCAGCAGATCGGGAAAAATTGCGCGCGTCGGCATGGTGGAGAGGATTTCGCTCAAAACCGCCGGGGAAATTTTGCAGCCGCAGCCCCCGCCATGCGAGAACTCTGTTAACTTGACATCCATACTATAATCTCTTGACCTTTAATTTTCTCTTGATACCAAATGATTTGCACAAGCAATGACCGCGGGCATAACACCGTTGCCGCCGAGGACTTAACCCTAGCACAGTTGGCCCGATTTGACGACATCATCGACGTGCGCTCGCCCTCCGAATTTCGCGACGACCATATCCCGGGAGCCGTAAATTTTCCGGTGCTGAATGACGAGGAGCGCGCACGGGTCGGCACCATCTACAAACAGGTATCGGCCTTCGACGCCAAGAAAATCGGCGCGGCGCTGGTTGCGCGCAACATCGCCGACCATGTGGAACGGCATTTTTCCGACAAGCCGAAAAACTGGCACCCCCTGATCTACTGCTGGCGCGGTGGCAGCCGCAGCGGCGCGATGACACACATCCTGAACCAGATCGGCTGGCGCGCCCAGCAGTTGAAAGGCGGCTACAAAGCCTACCGCACCATGGTACTGGCAACGCTGCAAACCCTGCCCGGCCGCTTCAAATACCGGGTGGTCTGCGGGCCTACCGGTTCCGGAAAAAGCCGCCTGCTGGCCGCGCTGGACGAACTGGGCGCACAGGTACTGGATCTGGAAGGACTCGCCGCCCACCGCGGCTCGATCCTGGGCAGCCTGCCCGACGCTGACCAGCCGCCGCAGAAGCTGTTCGAAAGCCGGCTCTGGGAAGCGCTGCAGAAACTCGACCCTGATCATCCGGTGTATGTGGAAGCGGAAAGCAAAAAAATCGGCAATATTCGGGCGCCCGACGCCCTGCTGGAGGAAATGTGGCAACACGGCCGGTGCATCCGTGTCGAAGTGGCACAGGAACAACGCATCGCCCTGCTCAAGGAGGAATACGTCCATTTCCTCGAAAATCCGGAAGTGCTTTGCCAAAAACTGGATCACCTGACCGGGATACACGGCAAGGGCGTGATCCAGAAATGGCAGGCGCTCACCACCGGACGGGCCTGGGACGAACTGGTCGGGGAACTACTGGTAAAACACTACGACCCCGCCTACAATAAATCCACTGCGAAACATTATGCCCAGTTCAGCGAGGCACTCATTCTTCACCCCGCAGATATCAGCATGGAAGGCTTCCGCGAGGCCGCAAGGAAAGCAATGCTTGAGTAAGATCAAGGCCATGCCTTGACTCAATGCAATAAGGTAGTACGCTTGAATTGGGTCTTGTTCATCCACTCAAAGAGGGCAATATGACTACTACCTGGATACTCGTCGCAAACGCCAGTGAAGCAAAACTCTACGCCAACACGGGAATCAGCAAGGGGCTGGAAAAGGTCGCCGCCTTCGACCATCCCGACAGCAGGAAAAAGAACTCGGATCTGGTGACCGACCGCTCCGGCCACATGCAAAGTGCCGGCAATGGCCACGGCGCCCGCCAGCCAGCCACCGACCCGAAGCAGCACGAGCACGAAATTTTCGCCCGCGAAATCGCGCACCACATCGAGCATGGCCGCACCGGCAACCAGTATCAGCGCCTCATCGTGGCCGCCGAGCCCCACTTCCGCGGCCTGCTCAACAACACCTTCAGCACCCAGGTACACAGCCTGATCAGCGAAAGCCTGGACAAGGACTACACCAAAGCCACCCAAAAGGAACTGGCAGTCCACCTGGAAAAATTCATCTACCTATAACAACGGCCAACGGCCTACCACCTCGTAGGCCGACCCGCTCTCGCCCGGCACCGACCTGACCAAGACAAAATCCTCGACACGCCATTCGACCTCCCCGGCCGGGAGCGGTTTTTTCCTGCAATCGGCCTTACGCAGCAGAGTGATGTGAGGCACGAAGGGCTTGGTATCAAAACGGAACCCCGCGCCAAGCAAACTTTCCCGCAACGCATCGACCAGCAGCATCAATTCAGCTGGCGTCTCATCGGGCGCCGCCCAGACAATCCGGTTATGGGGCCACCAGCCGAATCGCGTCAGATTGAAGCCAAATGCGGGAGCCCGAATTTCCCCGGCCAGTGCGAGCAGATCGCCGATCCGCTCAGGCTCGACATCGCCGAGGAACGCCAGGGTAAGATGGATCGTTTCAGCGCGCGTCCGCCGTCCGCCGCAAACCACGTGCAGGCGTTCCCCCGCCTCGGCCAGCCCGGCAGAGGCATCCGCACTGGGCCAGAGAGCGAAAAACAGGCGCGTCGAAGCAGGCAAGACGGCAGCATCAGTCATTTTCAGGATGCCCTAAAAAAAGGAACAAAATGATTCTAAAATATTTTATGAGTTTAGTGCAGGATGTATCATTAAAAATGACGCTTTATAAAGCCCGTCATTTTAGGATGCACACTTAAGGAAGCGCTGATTATTTCGTCGCACCGGCGAAAGCCGGTGTCTAGCTTGTTGATTATTCTGGATTCCGGCCTTCGCCGGAATGAAGGAATTTGATTTATTCAGCGTCTCCCTAACATGCCGTTCCAGCGAAAGCGCCGCGATGCGGCGCTCCGCTGAACTCCACATTAGGTGCGCCGGGATCGGAGCGAACATGACAGTCCTGCTTTCGCGTTTCACTCATGCCCTGGTTCTTCTCACGCTAGGCCTTTTCGGGCTGGCCCTCTCCCCTGCCCCCGCCGGAGCTGCCGGGGGCGACGACGTCTGCAGCACGGTGCGTGGGCTGGTCATACTGGTGGAGTTTCCGGGCACACCGCACAAGGTGGACAGGGCCTTCGTCGAGGAGCGCTTCTTCGGGAAGCTGAATCGGTACGTGCAGGAGATGTCCTACGACCGAGTCTGCATCGGCGGCGAAATGACGCCACGCTGGTACAGGCTGCCCCACCCCCTCGCCCACTACCGCATCTCATCCCGCAACCTCGAGGTGGACAAGACACGGATCAAGAGCTTGATCAACGACGTATTCAATGCGGTCGAGCCCGATGTCGATGTCTCGGCCTACGATTTCATCGCCTTCATGCTCGGGGCTCAACAGCAGGAGTACGGCATGATCGGCCTGTGCGCCTATCCCGGCATGCTGGGCTGGCAGGCGGATAGGCCGCTGCGCACCAGAGACGGCAAGCCCGTGCGGGGGGTGGCCATCTTCAGCTACCAGGCCCACCTGGGTACCCTCTTTCACGACGTCGCCCACGTCATCGGCGGCGTCATGGCGGACGGCAAGCGGGCGGTGCCGTGCCTGTACGACCACGACCTGCAGGCCCGTCCCGGCCCGCTGCGGGAAACCTTCGTCGATGCCGTCATCAACATGGGCTTC
This sequence comes from Sulfuricella sp., assembly GCA_019911785.1. The sequence goes on from JAIOJM010000032.1 coordinate 5,158, forward strand.
TGGGATCCCATGTCCTGCCACTACTACAAGCGGGATGCACCGCCGCCGGGGATCTCCTCCTGGACCAAGCTCAGGCTCGGTTGGCTGCCCGATGACAAGGTCGCCGTGGTGCGCCCAGGCGAGACACGGGAGATCTTGCTCGGACCGCTTGAGGACGGCCGATCCGGAACCCTCGCCATCCGCATCCCGCTCTCGGCGACCACCTACTACCTCGTCGAAAACCGCCAGCCCATCGGCTTTGACCGCGTACTGCCGGGCAGCGGGGTGCTAATCATGCGCGCCGACGACAACGTTGCGGAGTGCCGCCACGGCCGCGCGCCGGTAAAGCTAATGGACGCGGACCCCTCCGTGCCCCACCTGGAAGGCGCGGCCTTCGACCTCGGCAAGCGGGATCGATTCACCGACACGGCATCCGGCATCACAATCGAGCTATTGGAGAAGGTGGGCCAATCCTATCGAATCCGCGTCGGAGCGCAGCCCTGATGACCCACCAGGCCTTGTGCCTGAGGGCTCGGCGTTCGCACCGCAACAAAAGGGACAAAGCATGGGTTTTTCTGTCCTAACTTTTCATCCTTGAAAAATCACTTATCCACAGATGACCAAAAGTAGGCGCCTCTAGGCGACACAGATTTACACAGATATTTCAACGCGTTGACTTCATTGTTTGACTCACCCTGACGGTTATGTGCGATTGGCTGGCAACCACCTGATTCAGCGGGGTTTTATCTGTGTGAATCTGCGTCATCTGCGGATTAATTATAGGTTGAAAGGAACTGGCGTGCGCATATTGCTTGCAGGCCCCAAGCGTGAGCAATCGCACGCGGAAGAAATTGCGAACAGCATTAGCCACAGTATAGGGCTGGTCACCGCACTCGTCGGAACTCCGTTTCTCATCATGCATGCAGCACGGCACGGAGACGCTGGATTCATTGTCGGCACGAGTGTCTTCTCCGCGACCGTGATATTTCTTTACCTTGCCTCTACGCTTTACCACGCGTTACCCATGGGCAAGGCCAAGGGCATTTTTCGGGTCATCGAGCATTCCGCGATCTTTCTTCTTATCGCTGGTACGTACACGCCGTTCACGCTTGGGGTACTTCGTGGCGCATGGGGCTGGACGTTTTTCGGGATTGTTTGGGGGCTTGCCGTAGCCGGGGTGGCGCTGAAGGCATTCGATAAGGCCTCCCATCCGATACTCTTCACCGGCCTTTATCTGTTGATGGGGTGGGTTATCGTGATCGCGGTCGATCCGTTGCTTGCCAGAGTGCCGACAGCGGGCTTGCTCTGGTTGCTTGCGGGAGGCTTGTCTTACACAGCCGGTGTAGCCTTTTTCGCAACCGATTCGCGGCTGCAGTATGGCCACCTGATCTGGCATCTGTTTGTTATAGCCGGTACCGCATGCCATTACTTCGCAGTGCTTTGGTATGCGGCCTGACATTCCGGTCAACGGCGCCGGTCACATCCACGTTAGATCCTGCAAAAAAATGGATTGAACCGGGATTGTCCATTTGGAATGCTCGTGCATGTAGGAGCGCCGCCCCGGCGCGAATGCGGAAGTAAATCGCGGCGAGGGCGCCGCTCCTACATAGGGATATTGTAGGAGGCCCGCCCCCGGGCCGATGCGGTGGCTGATTCGCGACGAACGGCTGATCGCGGCGAGGGCGCCGCTCCCACAACGGTGTTTTGGCTCTAGTTGAACGAGGTATAGCTTCAAGCCATTAATCACATCGCTTCATTCTAAAGAGGCGCCGAATAAATCTGCGTTTCCCTAACGCTAAAGCATCATGGCAAATCACGGCAAACAAGAACACAATGTATATTAAAAGATGCTAATATTATAATGAATAGCGCATTTAAACTGCGCCTAGCTTCCACAGACCCAACCAGGTGAAAATACCCCGGCAACGACGATCGGGCAACAAATTCCGCCCATCCGCCAACCCGTCAGATGCTTGGGTTCTGTTGCGCGCGAAGGCCTCTTTACTCCAAAAAGCACAAATAATGGAGGCACCATGTCGACTGAAGCCAAATCCGTTCTTTACGTCCGTCTGCCCTGCTGGAAGATCTATCCTGGCGGCGTCATCTATGTCGCCGACTACATTCACAAACAGCGGCCGGACATTCATCAGCACCTTCTTGACCTGGCGTTGGTTGCGCCGTCCGACCGCAAGCGTGTTTTAAAGGAGCATCTGCGCACGCTGCGTCCGGACGTGGTGGCTTTTTCATGGCGCAACATGCAGTCCTTCGGTCCCCACCCTGAAGACGACGCCCTCGGCGTGGTGATGAACTTCGACCATTCGCCGAAGCTGTATCGCAGGCTGAAAGCCGCCAAGGATTCGCTGACCATCATCTATGACTATCTGTCCAGCCGGCTGCACAATTTCGGCTACATGAAGCTGGTCAGGCGGATGCTGCCCGCCACGCGCGTTGTGGTCGGCGGGACGGCAGTGTCGATATTCGGCAAATATGTCGCCGAGAAATGCCCGCCCGACACGGTGATCGTCATCGGCGAAGGCGAGGACGCCATGCTGTCGATTGTCGATGGTTTCACCCAACCAGCCGGCGAGCATTATTACAAGGACCATTCGGGCCGCGTCGATCATCGCAACCGGGCGGAAACCTTCGATTTGCGCCAGCTTACGGCGGTCGATTTTACTTACGTCGAATCGATTTTTCCCGACTTCCACCGTTATCTCGACGATGACATCGGCGTGCATACCAAGCGGGGATGCCCTCTTCAATGCCATTTCTGCCTGTACAACAAAATCGAGGGCGCCATGCAGCGCTATCGCGAGCCGGCAGAGATCGCCATTGAGGTGGAAACACTGAACAAGCGCTACGGCATCAAGCGGATCTGGTTCACGGATGCGCAATTCTGCTCAACCAAGAGGAGCACCGAGCACGTCGAGCATATCCTGGACGAGCTGCTGGCAAGAAAAGTTGATATCAGCTGGTCAGGGTATCTGCGACTGAACCATCTGACGCCGGAAATCGCGCGGAAGATGCTGGCAACGGGAATGGGCAGCGTTGATCTGTCCTTCACCGGGTCGCAGGAGATCATCGACAAGCTGACCCTGGGCTATTCGCTGGAGCAGCAGATGGACGCCTTCCGCATGTTCCAGGCGAACGGCCACACCGATCAGAAGATCAAACTTTACATGCCCTTGAATGCTCCCGGCGAGACTGTCCAAACCCTGCAAAAGACCGTCGCGAAGATCAAGGAACTGTATGCAATGTTCGGCCGCGACAACGTGCTGCCGTTCATCTTTTTCATCGGCATTCAACCCGGTACACCGGTGGAACGTCTGCTGATCAGCCAGGGTTATCTGAAACCGGACTACAACCCGCTCACCTTCAATCCATTTCTCATCAAAAAGCTGCTCTACAATCCAAAGCCGCTCGGCCGCCTGATCGGTCGCGCCTACCTCGAAGCGATCGAAACATCCGATCCGAACAGCGAGTATATTGGCCGCGCCACGATGGATATCATCGAGCGGGAATTGGCCAAGCCGGAGGTGGTGGCAGCTTGCGGGGGCGATTCTTCAGTCCGGCCCACCATTGAGCCAACTTCATGTTCATGCAAGGCATAAATATGCGCGCCCATCACCTCTGAAAAAAACGCTGTGTTGCCTGTTGCGCTGGTGCCGTTTTTTGTCAACAATGACGCTATGGCCAACACGGTAACCTCTATGCTCGACCGACCCGTTCCAGACTTTGAACTTCCCGCGACCGGGGACAAGCCATTCCGCTTATCCACGGCCAAAGGAAAACCCGTAGTACTGTACTTCTATCCCAAAGACTCCACCCCCGGCTGCACTACCGAAGCACAACAGTTCCGCGATCTTTATCCGGAGTTTCAGGCCCATGGCTGCCAAATTTACGGCATCTCGCGCGATAGCCTGAAGTCCCACGAAAATTTCAAGGCGAAACAGAATCTGCCGTTCGAGTTGCTCAGCGACAGGGAAGAAGCCGCCTGCAATCTGTTCGGCGTCATCAAAATGAAGAATATGTATGGCAAACAGGTCAGGGGCATCGAACGCAGCACCTTCGTCATCGACGGCGGAGGCGTGCTGCGGCGCGAGTGGCGCGGCGTGAAGGTCGCCGGCCATGCCCGGGAAGTGATTGAATTCATCGAGACGCTTAAATAAAGGGTTCCCAATGGCAGCACGAAAGTCACACATTCATTCCAAGATATTTGTTCTCGATACCAACGTGCTGATGCACGATCCGTCGAGCCTGTTCCATTTCGATGAGCACGACATCTTCCTGCCGATGATCACCCTGGAAGAACTGGACAACAACAAGAAAGGCATGACCGAGGTCGCACGCAATGCGCGCCAGGCCAGCCGCTTCCTGGACGAGATCGTCACCGGCGCCCAGACCGCGATGGAAGACGGCTTCCCCCTCTCCATCAACAATCGAAGCTGTAGCGGGCGCCTGTTCCTGCAAACCAGCCAGATGAACGGCGAACTGCCCGCCGGCATGCCGACCAGCAAGGCTGACAACCAGATCATCAGCGTGGTGATGCACCTGCAGCAGCAATACCCCAAGCGCGAGGTCATCCTGGTGTCGAAGGACATCAACATGCGCATCAAGGCCCGCGCCCTGGGCTATGCCGCGGAGGACTACTTCAACGACAAGGTGCTGGAAGACACCGATCTGCTTTATACCGGTCTCAAGGCGCTGCCGCAGGATTTCTGGGAATACCACGGCAAGGGCATGGAGTCCTGGCAGGAAGGCGGCCATACCTTTTACCGCATCAAGGGGCCGCTTTGCGCCAGCCTGCTGGTCAACGAATTCGTCTATTACGAATTCGACAACCCGTTCCACGCCATCGTCAGGGAATTAAACGGCAACACCGCCGTGCTGGAAACGATCAAGGATTTTACCCATCTCAAACACAACGTCTGGGGCATCACCGCGCGCAACCGCGAACAGAATTTCGCCCTGAACCTGCTGATGAACCCGGAGGTGGATTTCATCACCCTGCTCGGCCAGGCCGGCACCGGCAAGACTCTGCTCACCCTGGCCTCCGCCCTGACGCAGACGCTGGACCAGAAGCTTTACAGCGAAATCATCATGACCCGTGTCACCGTCCCGGTCGGGGAAGACATCGGCTTCCTGCCCGGCACCGAGGAAGAAAAAATGGCGCCGTGGATGGGTGCGCTGGAAGACAACCTGGACGTGCTCAACAAGACCGACGAGAATGCCGGCGACTGGGGACGGGCCGCAACCCAGGACCTGATCCGCTCGCGGGTCAAGATCAAGTCGCTCAACTTCATGCGTGGCCGCACCTTCCTGAACAAATTCCTGATCATCGACGAAGCGCAGAACCTGACGCCCAAGCAGATGAAAACCCTGGTCACCCGCGCCGGCCCCGGCACCAAAGTGGTCTGTCTCGGCAACATCGCGCAGATCGACACGCCTTATCTGACCGAGGGCAGTTCCGGGCTGACTTACGTGGTAGACCGTTTCAAGGGGTGGGAACATTCCGGCCACGTCACGCTGCTGCGTGGTGAACGTTCAAGGCTGGCGGATTACGCAGCGGAGGTACTTTAATCCAAATTGCCCATTGGAATACTCGTGCATGTAGGAGCGCAGCCCTCGCCGCGATCAGCCGTTCGCCGCGAATCAACCACCGCATCGGCCCGAGGGCAGGCCTCCTACAACATCACCCCTGTAGGAGCGGCGCCCTCGCCGCGATTAGCGTCCATCCCAGTTAAAAGGGTAGCGTAGAGAACAGGCTCTCGCCTGCCCTCCCTCATCAAACCGTGCATGCGGCTTTCCCGCACACGGCTTTCCGATGTTCTTCACGCCAAGGCATGCGCTGATTTCCAGCCAGCCGTTGTCGGAACCTTGTATAGCCCATAGCGCGTATAAAGCTGTTGTCTCGGGAAACGACCAATGTCGGCTCCACAATCCCTGACCTTGTGCAGCTTCATCAGGTGCGTGCGCAGGCGCTCTTCTGCATGCGTCCTTACCTTTTCCAATACGCCACTGGAATTGCGATAATGGAAGTAGTTCGCCCACCCGCGAAGGCTGGCGTTCATGCTTCCGACAATACCCTTATACGCGGCGATAAGTTCCAAACTGTTAGAGCTTACCCCTGTTACGCGCATGGGGGACGGTAAAACTCTATGCGGCCATTTCTAGCGGCCTGACTTCTTGCTCGATCCGTTTGCCGATCTCGCTCTCTGCCTGTTTCAAGTCGAAAGAGCTTTGCAGGTTGAGCCAGAACTGCGCCGTGGTACCGAAGCAGCGCGCCAACCGTAGCGCAGTGTCAGGCGTAATGGCCCGGCGCTCGCGCACAATGTCATTGATTCGAGTAGCAGGCACACGCAACTCAATCGCCAAGGCGTGGGCGCTCATATTCATGGGCACAAGGTACTCTTCGCGGATTATCTCTCCTGGGTGAATCGGTCTCATCTTATTCGTTGCCATCTCATAACCTCCTTCAGTGGTAATCGACGATCTCTACGTTTTCCGGCCCGGCTGCGGTCCAGACAAAACACACGCGCCATTGACCATTGATGCGAATGCTGTGCTGCCCTTTTTGATCATCTTTCAATGCTTCGAGCCGGTTGCCTGGGGGCGAGGCCAAGTCTCGCAATTCCACGGCGTCTTCAAGCATCTGCAGTTTGCGCTGCGCGACGGATTCAATGTTCCTGAACCGCCGCGGTTTTCTGCCTTCGTAAAGCGCTTCTGTATCGGCGCACAGGAATGATCGGATCGTCATGGCTAATTGTATTGCCGCTATTCGTTAAACGTCAAGCGTTAAATAAATACCATGCTGCAATGTGCAGCGGCACCACCTTAATCATCTCTTGGCGCTCGCATCGCTGGTGCGTGGTGAAAGTTCAAGGCTGGCGGATTACGCGGCGGAGGTACTTTAACCCAAATTGCCCATTGGAATATTCGTGCATGTAGGAGCGGCGGCCCCGCCGCGATCAACCGTTCGCCGCGAATCAACCACCGCATCGGCCCGGGGGCGGGCCTCCTACAACATCTCCCGCCCTCGCCGCGATCAATCAAGCCTGTCCACGCGCTTGCGAAGCCCGCCGATGGCCCGCAGCAAATACAGCCACGGCAGCCAGTCCGGTCTTGCATGAGGTAACCGGGCGCGCATGTAGGCGGCCGGAGGAAACACCAGCTCGCGCACAAAACGAAGCTTGCTGAGCAGGCCGTCAAGGGCGCATAAATCCAGCCAGCGCCGGCGCAAATGGTTTGCGCTCAGGTATTTGGCCGCCGGCTCCACCGGGCTTGGCCGGGCGAGTGCGGCAAGCACTTCTGCCGGAATGGGGGTGGCAAAACAGACCTGGGCCTGCCTTATCCCTTCCAGGCAGACGGCTCGCAAGCCTTTACGCTCGGCAAGCGTCAACAATTCGTCCCATTGCGGCGGCGTCAAAGCCAGCGCCAGCAAGTGGATGTCATACAACCAGATCAAGCGGTCGCCGCTGAAGTGGGCCACGCCGCCGACAAAGTAGGGACTCTGCTTGTGCCCGGCGCGGTGCATGCATGCGATCAGCAGGGCGTGAACCGGGCTCGCGGCAAGCGCATCGGGAGACAGGGCGGGCAATGGCAAGGCCGCTCTGCGCAACTCGTCATACTCGAACAGCCGCGACAAAAGCTCCGAGTTGTTGATTTTCCAGTGCAGGTCGAGCGTGTGTTCGCCACCGCCCGCCACCTCCCGCGTCAAGCAGGCCTGATAACTCATCAGCTCGCCGAGTTCCAGCATGCGAACAAAACCCAGAGAAGTCAGCGCGTCCATCACCCGCGCCCGTTCATGCAACGGAATGATCAGGTCGGTATCGCCGCGCGTCCGCAATGCCGGGCTTGAATAGAGCGAATAGGCCAGCGCCGTGCCCTTGAACAACACCGGCCGGATCCCGATCCGAGCCAGCGCTGCCAGCATTTCCGCGACCACCTGCTGATGCCGCAGCTCCCACATGGTCCCGGCGATAGCCTGCCGATGCAGCGCCTGCAACAGGGCTGGCGGCCAGCCTGGCGCATCGTGTATGCGCTCATACAACAATGCCTGCACCCCGTGATATTCGCTACGTTTCAGGAAGGCATCAGCCAGCGCCGCATTTTCCTCATCCGGCCAGGCAGGGTTCTCGCCACGCAAAACGCCGCACATCAAGGCTTCAACAATTTGAGTGTTCAATCATCACCTTGCTTCAATATATCAACCGCGATCGGCCCGAGGGCGGGCCTCCTACAATATCCCCCATGTAGGAGCGGCGCCCGCGCCGCGATTAGCCGTTCGCCGCGCATCAACCACCGCATCGGCCCGGGGCGGGCCTCCTACAACAGCCCCCCTCCTCGCCGCGATAAACCCTACAGCCAGATCGCATCCCAATGCGGATAATCCCCCACCCGATCGACCAGGCCGGCACGCAAAGGGTTGGCAACGATGTACCGGGCAAGTTCCGCCAGATCTTCCTCCCTGCGCAAGGCGTGATCATGAAAGCCGGTTTGCCAAATGCGGCTGCCCAGCCTGTGCGCCGTCACCGCTTTGATTGCGCCGACAACCTGAGGCAGCGAGGCGCCAGTCCCCAGTTGCATCAACCAATGCATGTGATCCGGCATCACCACAAAGGCCAGCGTTGTCGCCTCGTCGCGCGCCTGTGCCTGCCGCAGCGCATTTATCAGCAAGCGCGCCGAGACCAAATCAGAAAAAACAGGTTGCCGGTCAAATGTAACCGTGGTGACGTGATAGACCTGTCCGGGCAGGGATACCCGGCCGTTGCGCAAATCCTTTCCGTGCGGTTGGGTGCCTTCTTTCTGCATTTCTGCTCCCGCTGCAATAATTGCTGACCGCGATCGGCCCGGGGGCGGGCCTCCTACAAAATTATGACAACCGTTCCATCCCCTCATGACAACCGTTCCATCCCCTCTGTAGGAGCGGCGCCCTCGCCGCGATTGGCCCGGATCAACCACCGTGTTGACTCGGATCAACCACCGCGATCGGCCCGGGGGCGGGCCTCCTACAACGGCGGCAACCCACAAATTTCCCTGATCGTGCGCAAATAGGCATCGATCACCAGCTGCTCATCAAATTCCCGTTCAACCTTTTCGCGGCCGCGCTTGCCCATCTCTGTCCGCTTGTCCGCCGACAACCCAATCATCTGCTCCATCTTATCCGCCAGGTCGTTTGCATCCCGCACCTGGCAGAGAAAACCATTCACCCCGTCCGCCACCACTTCCCGGCACCCCACTGCATCGGTGGTGATGATCGGCCTCCCCATCGCCGCAGCCTCTAGCAGAGTGCGGGGCGTGCCTTCACGGTAAGACGGCAGCACCACGCAATCCGCCGCTGTAATGTGCGGACGCACATCGCCGGCCTCCCCCAGATAGTTC
>JAIOJM010000301.1 GCA_019911785.1 Sulfuricella sp.
GAGGCGCGGAGGCGCAGAGAAATGAATGGGTTACAACGATCTTCTGTTTCTCCAAATGGGTGAGGTCGTGCAATACCATAACTCATTGTTTTTCCTCAGCGCCTCTGCGTCTCTGCGGTTCAACTAAGTTTTTTAGGATAATCTGGGTTGAACACGGATTTGGGCAAGCCGGGAAGAGGTGCTGCCTCCGCTGCCGGCGCTGCAGCCGCAAGATTACCGAGTAGTTAAGAAGAGATTCACGGAGGTTGACTTGACCGTTCCGGCGGGGCGCGCTTTCCCGTCTGACCGCCTGGCCTCTTCCGCACTCCATCCCTGATCCCGCAAATAGCGCAGCAAACGCCCTTCTATTCACCCGATCAAAAGCACCCTCAGCGTTCAATAATCGCTCATAGGCAAAGGAGCCGCTCATGGCCGAAGACAGCGATTTGGAACGAACAGAACCCGCCTCTCCCAGGCGCCTCGAACAGGCGCGGGAAGAAGGGCAGGTGCCGCGTTCCCGCGAGCTCTCCACGCTCGCGGTGCTGCTGGCTGCCGGCGGCGGCCTGTGGCTGATGGGTTCAAGCCTGATGCGTGATCTGTCCGGGATGGTGAAAAAGGGCCTGCAGCTGGAGCCGGCGCTGGCGTTTGAACCCGAGCTGATGCTCACGCGGCTTCATGAACTGACCCTGGACTCTCTCTTGGCGCTTTTCCCTCTCATGCTGCTGGTGCTGGTTGCGGCGCTCGTCGCGCCGCTTCTGATGGGCGGCTGGCTGTTCACCCTGAAGCCCGTGCAGCCGGATTTCGGGCGCGTCAATCCGGTCAAGGGGCTGGCGCGGATTTTTTCGGTGCACAGCCTTGCCGAGCTGGCCAAGGCGGTTGCCAAGGCCCTGCTGGTGGGCGCCGTGGCGGCATGGGTGATGTGGCGCCACAAGGAAGCGGTATTGTCCTTGGCGATGCAATCCCTGGAGCCGGGGCTGTTCCAGCTGGGCCACCTGCTGGGATTGAGTTTCTTCGCCATCGCCGGCGCCCTGGCGCTGATCGCCGCCATTGACGTGCCGTTCCAGATCTGGGAGCACCGCCGCAAGCTCAAAATGACCAAGGAAGAATTACGCCAGGAGGCGAAGGAAACCGAAGGCAACCCGCAGGTCAAGGCGCGCATCCGTTCGCAGCAGCGGGAGATCGCCCGCCGGCGCATGATGTCGGAAATTCCCAAGGCCGACGTGATCGTCACCAACCCCACCCACTACGCCGTGGCCCTGTCCTACCGCGAAGGCGCCACGCGCGCGCCCAGGGTGGTGGCGAAGGGCGCCCACCTGCTGGCGGCGCGCATCCGCGAACTGGGAGAAGAGCACCGCGTCCCGATCCTGGAAGCGCCTCCCCTGGCGCGCGCCCTGTACCACCATACCGAACTGGGCGACGAAATCCCGGAGACCCTCTACACCGCGGTGGCCGAGGTGCTGGCCTACGTTTATCAGTTGCGCCGCTACCGCGAACACGGCGGGGTTGTGCCGCAACCGCCGCAGGACGTGCCGGTGCCCGAGCATCTTGACCCAGGGAGCAAGACCCAATGACCTCCACCTCCATCAGCCTTCCTTCGCTGAAAGGCGCGGCGGCTCTGCGCGGGCTTGCCGGGCCAGTGCTCGTCCTCATGATCCTGGCGATGATGATCCTGCCGCTGCCGCCGTTCATGCTGGACATCCTGTTCACCTTCAACATCGCGCTGGCGATCATGGTGCTGCTGGTCAGCCTGTACACCACGAAGCCCCTGGATTTCGCCGTGTTTCCCACCGTGCTGCTGCTCACCACGCTGCTGCGCCTGTCGCTCAATGTCGCCTCCACCCGGGTGGTGCTGCTGGAAGGGCATACCGGCCCTGACGCCGCCGGCAAGGTGATCGAGGCCTTCGGGCATTTCCTGGTGGGGGGCAATTACGCCGTGGGGCTGGTGGTGTTCGTGATCCTGGTGGTGATCAACTTCGTGGTGATCACCAAGGGTGCGGGACGCATCGCCGAGGTGAGCGCGCGCTTCACCCTGGACGCAATGCCGGGCAAGCAGATGGCCATCGACGCCGATCTCAACGCCGGCCTGATCGGCGAGGATGAAGCCCGCAAGCGCCGCGCCACGATCGCCCAGGAGGCTGATTTCTACGGCTCGATGGACGGCGCGAGCAAGTTCGTGCGGGGAGACGCCGTTGCCGGCGTGATGATCCTGCTGATCAACGTGATCGGCGGACTGGTGGTTGGCGTTCTGCAACACGATCTGGATCTCGCGACCGCCGCCAGGAACTACACCCTGCTGGCCATCGGCGACGGCCTGGTGGCGCAGATCCCGGCGCTGGTGATTTCCACCGCGGCGGGCCTCGTCGTCAGCCGCGTCGCCACCGACGAGGACATCGGGACGCAGCTCGCCGGGCAGCTGTTCAGCAGACCCCAGGTGCTGGTCCTGACTGCGGGCATCCTCGGCGTGATGGGTCTGGTGCCAGGGATGCCGCACTTCGCGTTCCTGCTTCTGGCCCTGTTGCTCGGGGCGGTGGCCCACTTGCTGAGCAAGCGCGCCGGCATCACGGCAGAACCTGAATTGCCGAGGGCCGACGCGCTCGCGCCAGAAATCCAGGAAGCCAGTTGGCAGGACGTGACGCCGGTGGATACCCTGGGGCTGGAGGTGGGCTACCGCCTGATCCCGCTGGTGGACAAGGCCCAGGATGGCGAGTTGCTGCGGCGGATCAAGGGAATCCGCAAAAAGTTCGCCCAGGAGGTCGGCTTTCTGCCGCCGGCGGTCCATATCCGCGACAACCTGGAACTGCGCCCCGCCGCGTACCGGATTACCCTGAAGGGGGTGGAAGTGGGCAGCGGGGAGGCCAATCCCGGAATGTATCTTGCCATCAACCCCGGCCGCGTGGTCGCGGCGCTGCCCGGTCCGGCGACGAAGGATCCGGCGTTCGGACTGCCTGCGGTGTGGGTCGAGGCGGGCCAGCGCGAGCATGCGCAGACCCTCGGCTATACCGTGGTGGACGCGGGAACCGTGGTGGCGACCCATCTCAACCATCTGATCAGCGGCCACGCCGCCGAACTGCTGGGCAGACATGAACTGCAGCAGCTTCTCGACCATCTCGGCAAGGAATGGCCGAAGCTGGTGGAAGACCTGGTGCCGAAACTGCTGCCGCTTTCCACGCTGCAGAAGGTGCTGCAGAACCTGCTGGAAGAAGGCGTGCACATCCGCGACATGCGCAGCGTCATCGAGACCCTGGCGGAACACGCGGCCCGCACCCAGGATGCCGGCGAGCTCACCGCGCAGGTGCGCATCGCCCTGGGGCGCGCCATCGTGCAGCAGATCTACCCGGCCATGGCCGAGCTCCAGGTCATCGCCCTCAACCCCGACCTCGAACGCCTGCTGATGCAGGCGGTGCAGGCCGGTCCGCTGGATGGCGCCGGAATCGAACCTGGCCTGGCGGACACGCTGATCAAGGAAGCCGGCCATGCGGCCCAGCAGCAGGAACAAATCGGGCTGCCCCCGGTTCTGCTGGTCCCGGGCCAGTTGCGGCCGCTCCTGTCGCACTTCCTGCGCCGGGCGATCCCCCAGCTTAAGGTGGTTGCCCACGCGGAGATCCCGGATTCGAGAAACATCAAAGTCACTGCCATTATCGGAGGCCGAGCATGAACGTGAAAAAAGTTGTCGCCGCCACAGCGCGCGAGGCATTGCGCCGGGTGAGGGAAACCCTGGGGCCGGACGCGGTAATCCTGTCGAATCGCTCGGTCGAGGGCGGCGTCGAAATCCTGGCGCTGGCCAGCAACGAGATTTCGGGGGCGGCCACGACAGCGGAAGCGTTGCCGCGCAACGCGCGGGCAGGCCACAGCGAAGCCGCTGCGGACGCTGCCGCCGCCAGGACTGCGGTGGATGCGGGCTTCTCCTCCAGCATCATCAGCGAGATCAAGTCCATGCGCGGGCTGCTGGAACAGCAGCTCGCAGGCTTCGCGTGGGGCGACATGCAGCGGCGCGAGCCGGCCAAGGCCAGGATCATGCGCGATATCCTGCGGGCTGGCTTCAGCCCCGCCCTGTCACGGCAATTGCTGGAAAAAATGCCCGCCGGCTGTGACGAGGAACAGGGCGCCAAATGGGTCAGGGCCGCGCTTGCCAACAACCTGCGCACCATGAACGACGAGAATGCGATTCTCGACCAGGGCGGCGTGTACGCCCTGATGGGTCCCACCGGCGTGGGGAAGACCACGACCACGGCAAAGCTTGCGGCGCGCTGCGTGGTGCGCCACGGCGCCGACAAGGTCGCACTGCTCACCACCGACAGCTACCGTATCGGGGCCCGCGAGCAGTTGCGCATCTACGGCAAGATCCTTGGCGTCACGGTGCATGCGGTGACGGACGCCGAAGACCTGCGCCTCACGCTGGAGGAGTTGCGCAACAAGCACATGGTGCTGATCGACACCGTCGGCATGAGCCAGCGCGACAAACTGGTGGCTGAGCAGGTGGCGATGCTGTGCGGCTGCGGCGACGTCAAGCGGCTGCTGCTGCTGAACGCCACCTGCAACGGCGACACCCTCGAGGAGGTGGTGCGGGCATACCAGGGCGGCAGCGTGAGCGGCTGCATCATCACCAAGGCGGACGAGGCGGCGGGGATCGGCATCGTGCTGGACGTCATCGTCCGCCACAGGTTGAAACTGTACTACATGGCCAACGGGCAGCGTGTGCCCGAGGACCTGCATCTGGCGAACCGCCAGTACCTGCTGCATCGCGCCTTCAAACTGGTGTCGCAGGATTCCCCGTATCGCCTGCACGACGCCGAGCATCCGCTGGTCATGGCGGAACCTGGCCATCAGGCCGGGATGCCGGCTTTCGATCTGGCGTCGCTCAACATTCCCGGGGCAGGCTTCGCCACCGGAGCTTCCCTTGGCTAGGATCATGGAAGATCAGGCGGAAGGCCTGCGGCGCCTGCTGGCCAGGGAATCCGTGCGTGCCGTGACGGTCACCGGAGGCGGCGGAGGGGTTGGCAAGACCAGCGCCGTGGTCAATCTGGCGGCGGCTCTTGCCCATGCCGGTCGCGATGTCATGGTGCTGGACGAGAACCCCGGGCGCAATCTGAACATTGCCCTGGGCCTGAAAGCGCGTTATGACCTGCTGCACGTGATCCAGGGCCACAAGAGCCTGGAGGAAGTCATCCTTCCCGGCCCGGAAGGGATCGCGGTGCTGCCAGCGGCGCGCGGTTTGCAGGCTCTGGGCGGGCTCGCCCCGGAACAGCAGGAATGGCTTGCCGAATGTTTTGGCAGGCTGGCAAGGCCGGTCGATGTGGTGCTGGTGGACGCCAGGGCCGGCAGCGCGCTGCCACTTACTCTGGCCGCAGAGGAGGTGGTGGTGGTGGTGTCGCCGGCAGGGCCGTCGATTACCGAGGCATACGCCCTCATCAAATCGATGAACCAGGATTTCGGCAAACGGCATTTCCGGCTGCTGGTCAACCGGGCGAGAACGGAACAGGACGCGCTGGCAATTTTCAATAACGTGGCGCGCACCGCCAGCCACTATCTTGCCGTGTCCCTCGACTACATGGGCTTTGTTCCGGTCGATGACCAGCTCAGGCGCTCCACCCAGCTCTGCTGCCCGGTGGTGGACGCATTTCCTGCAGCCCCTTCCGCGACGAGTTTCCGGCGCATGGCCAACAGCCTGGCGAGCTGGCCGCTCCCGAGGGAGAGCGGAGGCGGGCTGGAAAATTTCATGCACCGCCTGATCCGGACTTGCCGCACGGATCAGGCAAATATCAGCCTGCAACTGGCATCATGAGGTTAGAGCATGTATACCGCAACAGGACTCATCGATAAACAACAGTATCTCGTCGAGTTCGCGCCGCTGGTCAAGCGCATTGCCCATCACATGATGGTCAAGCTGCCGGCCAGCGTGGCGGTGGATGACATCATCCAGGCGGGGATGATCGGCCTGCTGGACGCGGTCAACCGCTACGAAGAAGCCCAGGGAGCGCAGTTTGAAACCTACGCGGTGCAGCGTATCCGGGGCGCGATCCTGGACGAATTGCGGGGGGCTGACTGGCTGCCCAGGGGGTTGCGCAAGAACCTGCGGATGATCGAGGCAGCCATCCAAACCCTGGGGCACCGCTTCGGCCGCCCGCCCAGCGAACAGGAACTGGCGGACGAACTGCATATGCCGCTGGCCGAGTACCAGCGGATGCTGCAGGAGGCCCGCGGCTACCAGATCATCCACTACGATGATTTCAACGAATCCGATGACGAGCATTTTCTCGACCGCAACTGCCCCGATCAGCATCCCAGTCCGCTCGATGCCCTGCTCGATGAAAATCTGCGCGCCGCGCTGATCCAGGCGATCGAGGATCTGCCGGAGCGGGAAAAGACGGTGATGGGGTTATACTACGAGGAGGAGCTCAATCTGCGCGAGATCGGCGAGGTGCTGGGAGTGAGCGAGTCGCGGGTGTGCCAGTTGCACAGCCAGGCAATCGCGCGGCTGCGCAGCCGATTGAGAGACAAAGGCTAGACCGGGCATGGATATCCTCAGCATCATCGGCTTGCTGGTCGGGCTGCTGGCGATTGGTGGCGGGCAGGTGCTGGAAGGCGGCAGCCTCGGCGCGCTGCTCCAGGTCACGGCCTTCATCATTGTCTGCGGCGGCACTTTGGGTGCGGTCATGCTGCAAAGCCCGGTGAAGGTGTTCGTGAGCGGAATGAAAATGGCGCTCTGGGTGTTCAGGCCGCCTGTCCTGTTGCCGCACGGCGTGGTGCGCCAGCTTATCGAATGGAGCGCCTTGGTGCGCAAGGAAGGGCTGCTCGCCCTGGAGCCGCAGATCGCGGGTCTGTCCGATCCCTTTGTGAAAAGGGGCCTGCAGCTCCTGGTGGACGGCGCCGAGCCGGAAAAACTGCGGGAGGCGCTGGAGGTCGAGATCGGCGCTTTTGAGGGATACCACCGTCAGGCCGCCAAAGTGTGGGAGGCGGCGGGTGGATACTCGCCCACCATCGGCATCCTGGGTGCGGTGATGGGGCTGATCCACGTGATGGAAAACCTGTCCGATCCGGCCCAGCTGGGAAGCGGAATCGCCGTGGCTTTCGTGGCGACGATATACGGGGTGGGGCTCGCCAACCTGGTATATCTGCCGATTTCGAACAAGCTCAAGTCCATTGTCGCCCAGCATGTAGTGATGCGCGAAATGCTGGTGGATGGCCTGGTATCCATCGCCGGGGGCGAAAATACGCGGCTGATCGAAGGCAGGCTGCTGGGATATATCGTGTAACAGTTTGCTGCTTTACTTGGCCGATAAACCATGGCGCGCAAGAAAAAAACCGAAGACCACGACAACCACGAACGCTGGCTGATTTCGTACGCGGATTTTATTACGCTGCTTTTCGCGCTCTTTGTGGTGATGTACGCCATATCCTCCGTGAACGAGGGCAAGTACCGCATATTCAGCGATTCCCTGAGCAATGCCTTCAGCAGCGTTGCCAAAAGCCCCAATCCGGTCAGCATCGGCCAGTCCCCGAGACAGCCGATCGCCAAACCCCTGGGCTCCAGAAAGAATGCCGCCCAGCACCGGCGACAGGAGAAAATGCAGGCCATCGCCAGGGACATTCTCAAGGTGCTGGCGCCGCTGGTGTCGGGTGGGCAGGTGAGGGTCACCCAGAGCAGTCGCGGGATCATGGTGGAGATCAACGCCAGCGTGTTGTTCGCGCCCGGGCAGGCGGCGCTCCAGGACAATTCGGCCAAGGCATTGCGGGAAGTGGCCCTGGTGCTGAAGGACGAAGATCACATGATCGAGGTGGAAGGGCATACCGATCCCACGCCCATCAGTACCAGCGTGTTCCCCTCCAACTGGGAGCTTTCGACGGCGCGCGCCAGCAGCGTGGTGCGGCTGCTCATCGACAGCGGGGTGGCCGCCGGGCGGCTGTCGGCGGTGGGCTACGGGCCGAACCGGCCGGTTGAATCCAACGACACCGCGGAAGGCCGCGCCAGAAACCGGCGCGTCACGGTGACGATCCTCTCCGCCGTTCCGGAAAAAATCACCGAAATTCCGGTGGAGGTTCCACCGGTGCAGTAACCGCAGGGGGCTACACTGCCCCCAGCTGGCGCCCGCCGGTCAGTGTGGAAGGATGGCCGTCCGGCCCATACAGGCCGGAGGCGTCGGCGGCGGAATGCAACACGGCCAGGGCCTGCCGGGTGTGGCCAAGCCGGGTATTGATCATCAAGCCGTTGGTCTGGTTAAGCTGCTGCGCCTTTTCTGCGAGGCTCAGGACTTCGCGCCATGCGGCAGCCGCGCCGGGGTTCCTTCCGAGAAAGCTCTCCATGCCATCGCGGTCAGCAGTGAGCGCCCGGGAAACCAGGCGGTGCCGGCGCTCCTCCCCCAGTTGCCCGAGTCTGGCCACCAGATCGGCCTTTTCGCTGGCCAGGGCGCCGACGCGCTCGGCATCGCCGTGGACCAGGGCGTCCTGCTCGCTTTGCAGGACCTCCAGGAAGGCCAGCAGGGTGTTTCGCTCAGTGACAATCTCCACGGCATGAGCAGCGCTGGTCATGGCGGCGCCCATCAGGCCTTGTGCGACCGGAGCATCTCCTTGACCGTCTCGATCAGGCGGTCCGCAACTGCTTCCGGGTTGACCTTGAAATGACCTTCGGCGATCGCCTGCTTGATTTCCTCCACCCGGGCAGTATTCACCACCTGGGAATTGGCGAGGCTGGTCTCGATCGCTTGCAGCTGCGAAGACGGCGGGCTCAGGCGGACGCTCTCGGCCTCCTGCCCCTGGGCCGGACGGCCGCCGATCTTGCCGGCACGCGGCGGGTTTTCACCGACGGGCGCGATGGCCCCGGTCTTGATGGAATGATCGATCTTCACCGTGGTTCCTCCTTTGTTCCAGTATGACAGCATAACGGCACGCTCACCGGAAGCTTTAGGGCATTTCCAAAATATTTCACCTTGCTGTGGCCGGCTCAGAACCGGATGCCCCTTCAGGCTGCTAGGGCTGTACCTCCACCATGGCCCCGTGACGCCCGATGCCACCGATGACCTGGCCTGACTGGATGCGTACCTGCACCACCTGGCCCTCGCTGGCGTTGTTCAGCGCCCGGCCTTCCGAACTCGCCGTGAAACCGCGCCCGGCGGCCACCAGCTTGACGGCCTGACCCTGCTGAACGACCAGCGGCGAGCGCAGCATGTCCTGGCGCAACGGCTGCGCGGAAGCGATGCCGTTGGTCATGGTTTTGCCTACTGCCTGGGCCGGGTCGGTGAGGGTGCCTGGCGGCAGATGGGCGAGGTCGCCTTTCTGCAAAACGATGTCGGCGCGGCTGATTACCTGGTTCTGTGCCAGGGGCCGCGCGCTGACCACCACGTCGGCCGCTATCCGGACCGTGACCGGCACGTACACGGTCCAGGGGCTGGAGCCGTTGCAGCGCACTCCGACCGTGGCGTTACCCCACAGGCGGCCTCCCGGGGGAAGGAAGGGCTCGAGGGTCGGGCACCCGGGCAGGCTGAGGCGCGGGTCCACCGCCCCCACCGTGAACGTCACCTCGCCGGGCATTCCGGCGGTCTGCATGCGCACGAAACTTTCCACGGCTTTCTGTATCGCCCCCGGCTCTTGCTTGGCAGCAGTTGCCGCCTGGGCCGCAAGCGCTGGCCAGAACAACAGACAGAGAACGGTCAGGCGAAAGGTCATGGGCTTTGCTCCCCGGGCGCCATGGAATTGAGATGCTTCCATGTTATCCCAGACCTGCCGCCCCTAAGCGCGGAGATGATGCGGTTTTTGCCCGCTAATCGGAGGATCGCCGCCAACGTTTGCAGCTTAGTATGCATTTACGGCAGAAGGCCCGGATTCTTTAGGAGGTCACCATGACAGGCAAACTTGACGCTCTACTGCAGTTTCACCAGCAGGCGCTCGACCTGAGGGCCTACCGGCAGCAACTGCTCGCTTCCAATATCGCCAACGCCGATACGCCCGGCTACAAGGCCAAGGACATTGACTTCGCCGCCGCGCTGCAGGGCGCAATGGCGGGCGGGGCAGGCGCCGCAAAGCTCAAGGTGACGTCGGAGCGCCATCTGGGCGGGGCGGCGGACCCTGCCCCGGCAGGGGCGCAGGTCCGGTACCGCACGCCGCAACAACCCAGCGTTGACGGCAACACCGTGGAGATGGATGTGGAGCGCATGCAGTTTGCGGACAACGCGATCCGTTACGAAGCCAGCCTCTCTTTCATCAACGGCAAGATCAAAACCTTGCTTTCAGCCATCCAGGGGTAATCGGCCATGTCCTTATTCAATGTATTTAACGTTGCGGGCTCCGCGATGACCGCGCAATCCCAGCGGCTCAACGTGGTCGCCAGCAATCTGGCCAACGCCGACAGCGCCACCAGCTCGACCGGTCAGCCTTACCGGGCGAAGCAGGTGGTTTTCAGCACCGTGCCGCTGGAAGGCGGAGCGGCGAGCGGGGTCAGGGTGACGGGAGTGATCGAAGACCCGTCGCCGATGAAGCAGGTATATGACCCGAAACACCCGCTGGCCGATCCGCAGGGCTATGTGACCATGCCCAACGTCAGCGTGGTGGAGGAGATGGTGAACATGATCTCGGCATCGCGCTCGTACCAGAGCGACGTGGAGATGGTCAACACCGCCAAGGAGTTGATGTTGAAAACGCTGACGCTGGGCCAGTGAACCCCGGCAGTTTGCCCTTTACCCCCGACTTAAGGAGGCTTGAATGAATGCAGTTCAGGACGTAAGCGCTTCACCGGCGCTGCTGGCCACGCCCGGCACGGCCAAGGCGACCGGGTCGGCGAATGAAACCCAGGACCGGTTTTTGAAGCTGCTGGTGACCCAGATGAAGAACCAGGACCCGCTCAACCCCATGGACAATGCCCAGGTCACCAGCCAGATGGCGCAGCTCAGCACGGTGAGCGGCATCGACAAGCTGAACGCCACCCTGGAGTCGCTGGCCGCCGGCCAGATGGCAAACCAGTCGCTGCAGGCGGCGGCCCTGATCGGCCACCACGTGCTGGTGCCGGGTTCGTCGCTGACCCTGGAGGGCGGCAACGCGTGGTTCGGCGTCGATCTGCCGCAGTCGGCCGACCAGGTGGTCGTCACGGTCCGGGACATGTCTGGCAAGGCGCTGCACACTTTGGATCTGGGGCCACAGGCTGCGGGGACCGTTGCGTTGCACTGGGACGGGGTCACCGACAGCGGGGCGGCGGCTGCAAACGGCGCCTACAGTTTCTCGGTCGACGCGCTGCAAGGCGACAGGAAAATCGAGGCGAACGCGCTCTCGCTGGTCCGCGTCGACGGGGTCACCCAGGGCAAGGATGGAGCAATGCTGAGCCTTGGCGGCGGAACGACGGCCGCGTTGTCGGATGTCAAACAAATTTTGTAGTCAAGGAGGGCACCATGAGCTTTCAGCAAGGTTTAAGCGGTCTCAACGCGGCTTCCAAGAACCTGGACGTGATCGGCAATAACGTCGCCAACGCCAGCACGGTGGGCTTCAAGCAGTCCCAGGCGCTATTCTCCGACGTGTTCGCCAATTCCCTGGCCGGTGCCGGCGGCACCCAGGTCGGCATCGGCACCAAGGTGAGCGATGTGGTTCAGCAGTTCAGCCAGGGCAACATCACGGCATCCAGCAATCCCCTGGACGTGGCCATCAACGGTAGCGGCTTCTTCCGCCTGAGCGACAACGGCGCCATTGCCTACTCGCGAAACGGGCAGTTCCACCTGGACAAGGACGGCTACATCGTCAACGGCAGCGGCCAGCAGTTGACGGGCTACGCCGCCAGCGCCGCCGGGGTAATCAATTCCGCGTCCCCCATGGAACTGAAGATTTCCAGCAGCGACCTGCTGCCGCAGGCGACCGGCAAGATGAACGCACTGGTCAACCTCGATTCGCGCAATACCGCGCTTACCTCTGCGGGGTTCGACATCAACGATCCTGCGACCTATCACGATTCCACCTCGGTTTCGGTGTATGACAGCCTGGGCAATGCGCATACCTTGTCCCTGTATTTCGTCAAGACCAACCCCAATACCTGGGATGTGATTGCCTCCAGCGACGGAACGCAGATCGGCACGGGCAGCGTCGGCACCCTGGCATTCCAGACCGATGGAACCATCGATGCCGCGGCAACGACGCTGCCGTTCAATATTTCCGTTCCATTGACCAACGGGGCCACCAGCCCGCTGGACTTCGGCCTGGATTTCGCCGGCACTACCCAGTTCGGCAGCGGCTTCGGCGTGAATGCCATGAGCCAGGACGGTTTCACCTCGGGGCATCTTGCCGGCTTCAGTATCGGGGGCGACGGGGTCATCCTGGGGCGCTATTCCAACGGGCAGTCCAAGGCCCTGGGCCAGGTGGCTCTGGCGAATTTCGCCAATCCGCAGGGGTTGCAGCCGCTGGGCAACAATGTCTGGGCCGAAACGCCGGAGTCCGGAGCGACGCTGGTAGGCGCGCCGAACACCGGCAATCTCGGGGTGTTGCAGGCCGGCGCCACGGAAGACTCCAATGTGGACCTGACTGCGGAACTGGTGAACATGATCGTCGCGCAGCGCATCTATCAGGCCAACGCCCAGTCCATCAAGACCCAGGACGCGGTGCTGCAGACGCTGGTGAATATGCGGTAACCCGGAACCGGAACTATGGACCGCCTCATTTACGTTGCCATGACCGGCGCTGCCCAGACCCTGGGGCAACAGGCCGTCACCGCCCACAACCTGGCCAACGCCGCGACTACCGGTTACCGCGCTGAAACCAGCGCCTTCCGCGCGGTGCCGGTTTACGGCGAGGGTTCACCGACCCGGGCCTTTGTGGCGGACTCCACGCCGGGCGCCAATTTCACTCCCGGCGCGATCCAGCAGACCGGGCGTGACCTGGATGTGGCGGTGCAGGGCCAGGGGTGGGTCGCGGTGCAAGTGGAAAACGGCGCCGAAGCCTACACCCGCAACGGCAGCCTGCGGGTCGGCGCCAACGGCCTGCTGCAGACACGCAGTGGCCTTAACGTGCTGGGTGACGGCGGGCCCATCGCCATCCCGCCCGACAGCACCATCACCATCGGCAATGACGGCACGATCTCGGCGGCGCAAGCCGGGCAAGGATCGAAATCCCTGGCGGTGGTGGGGCGCATCAAGCTGGTCAACCCCGAGGAAAGCCAGCTGGTCAGGGGCGGCGATGGCCTGTTTCGCCTGCGGGGAGGCGGCGAGGCCGAGGCAGACAGCAAGGTAGAGCTTCTTTCCGGGGCTCTGGAGGGAAGCAACGTCAACGCAGTGGAGGCGATGGTCAACCTGATTGGCCTGGCGCGCCAGTTCGAGATGCAGATGAAGCTGCTGCAGAACGCCGAGAACAACTCACGCGATGCCAGCCGGATTTTGTCCGTCAACAGGTAACGCGGGACATGCCTTTGAACTTTTGAGGAAGGAACAACCATGATTCGTTCGCTGTGGATATCAAAAACCGGCCTCGACGCGCAGCAGACGCAAATGGACGTGATCGCCAACAACCTGGCAAACGTCAGCACCAACGGGTTCAAGCGGTCCCGCGCAGTGTTCGAGGACCTGCTCTACCAGACCCTGCGCCAGCCCGGCGCCCAGTCTTCCCAGCAGACCCAGTTGCCTTCGGGGCTGCAGATCGGCACCGGGGTGCGCCCGGTTGCGACGGAACGGATCTTCACCCAGGGCAACCTGCAGCAGACCGGCAATTCGCTGGACGTGGCCATCCAGGGCAACGGGTTTTTCCAGGTGCTGCTGCCGGACGGCACCACCGCCTACACCCGCGACGGTTCTTTCCAGACCAACAGCCAGGGTCAGCTCGTGACATCCAGCGGGTTCGCGGTGCAGCCGGCGATCACCATTCCCGCCAACAGCAACAGCATCACCATCGGCAGGGATGGCACCGTGTCGGTGACCCAGGCGGGAACAACCGCACTCACCCAGGTGGGGACGCTGCAACTGGTGAACTTCGTCAATCCGGCGGGCCTGCAAAGCCAGGGCGAAAACCTTTACCTGGAAACGGCCTCCAGCGGCACTCCCAGTACCGGCACCCCCGGCACCAATGGGCTGGGGCTGCTGAGCCAGGGCTACGCGGAAACTTCCAACGTGAACGTGGTGGAGGAGCTGGTGAACATGATCCAGACCCAACGGGCCTATGAGATCAATTCCAAGGCGATCCAGACCTCCGACCAGATGCTGCAGCGGTTGGCGCAGCTCTAGGATTATGGATCAGGAAATCGGGACCAGGCGATGAATGACCTTGCTAACCGAATCAAGCTGCTGGCCGGCGTGGCAGTGTTGGCGCTGGCCGGCTGCGTCACCCCGCCGCCCATCGTGCAGCAGCCGATGACGGCCAGGCCGCTGATGATGCCGCCAGCGGCGCCGGTCAACGGCGCCATCTACCAGGCCGGCTACAACGAGCGTCCCCTGTTCGAAGACCGGCGCGCCCGCAACGTGGGGGATACGCTGATCATCAGCATCAACGAGAAGACCGTTGCCAGCAAGAAGTCCAGCACCAGCGCAGATCGCAGCGGCAACATCGATTTCGCGGTGCCTACCGTGATGGGCCTGCCCGGCAAGGTCTTCCAGGGGGCATCGCTCGCCGCGAGCTCAGCCAATACCTTCGACGGCAAGGGCGCGAGCGCCAGCAACAACGACTTCACGGGGACCATCGCGGTAACGGTGATCGAGGTGCTGCCCAATGGCAATCTGCTGGTGAGCGGGGAAAAACAGCTCGCCATCAACCAGGGCACTGAATTCATCCGCTTTTCCGGCGTGGTGAACCCCGCCACCGTCAACAACAACACCGTATCCTCGACCCAGGTGGCGGACGCCAAGGTCGAATACAGAGGGACCGGCACCATCGACGAGGCTCAGATCATGGGCTGGCTGGCGAGGTTCTTCCTTTCGGTGCTTCCTTTCTAGGGACACGAGGATACTGGAGCGAGGATATGACCATGGGACCGTATAGTAGATTGGCCTGGCAACCCTGGAGTGCCGCCCTCTGTCTTCTCGCCGCCCTGATGTGCGGCGCGGCCCATGCCGAGCGCATCAAGGATCTGGCGTCGGTGCAGGGGGTACGCGACAACCCGCTGATCGGTTACGGCCTGGTGGTGGGGCTGGACGGCAGCGGCGACCAGACCACGCAGACGCCGTTCACGGTGCAAAGCCTGACCAGCATGTTGTCGCAACTGGGGGTGAACCTGCCCCCCGGCACCAGCCTGCAGCTGAAGAATGTCGCAGCGGTGATGGTCACCGCCGTGCTGCCCCCCTTTGCCAAACCCGGCCAGGCCATCGACGTCACCGTGTCATCCATCGGCAACGCCAAGAGCCTGCGCGGCGGGACGCTGTTGCTGACACCCCTCAAGGGCGCCGACGGCCAGCTCTACGCGATGGCCCAGGGCAGCATCCTGGTGGGCGGGGTGGGGGCCGAATCGGGCTCCAGCAAGGTACAGGTGAACCATCTCAGCGTCGGCCGCATCACCGCAGGGGCCACGGTGGAGCGGGCGGTCGCGACGCCGCTGGGTCAGGGGGGGTTCATCAACCTGGAATTGAAAACCACGGATTTCAGTACCGTGAGCCACATCGTGGAGGCCATCAACAGCCAGATTTCGCCGGGAATCGCCAGCGCGCTTGACGGCCGGCTGATCCGGGTGCAGGCGCCCGCCGGCGACGATCAGCGCGTGGCGTTTCTTGGCAGAATCGAGAGCCTGACGGTGAACCCTGCCCAGACCGCCGCGAAGGTGATCATCAATGCCCGCACCGGCTCCGTGGTGATGAATCAGTCGGTGTTGGTCGATAGCTGCGCCGTGGCCCACGGCAATCTCTCGGTGATCATCAGTACCGAGCCGGTTATCAGCCAGCCGGCCCCGTTCGCATCGGTGGGACAAACCGTGCAGGCGGAAAGGACGAAGATCGAGATCAGCCAGCAGAAGGGCAACCTGGTGATGGTGCCGGCCGGGGTGTCGCTGGGAGAGGTGGTGAAAGCGCTGAACGCGATTGGTGCCACTCCCCAGGACCTGCTCGCCATCCTGCAGGCCATGAAAGCGGCGGGAGCCTTGCGCGCCGAGCTGGAGATCATCTGACGTGCGCGGCGTGATGAGTTAGGGCATGGGTCCGACCGACATTTCAGGCAGGCTGGCCGTAGACGTGCAGGGCGTCGAGGGGCTTCGCGCGCAGGCCGCAAAAGACCCGGACGCGGCGCTCAAGTCCGCGGCGCAGCAGTTCGAGGCGCTGTTCCTCAACATGTTGCTGAAAAGCATGCGCGAGGCGGTTCCCCAGAACGGGCTGTTCGACAACGAGCAGACCAAGCTTTACACCGCCATGCTCGACCAGCAGTTTGCCCAGAGCCTGTCCGCAAAAGGGATCGGCCTGGCCGACATCATGGTCAGGCAGCTCGGTCGCGCCAAGCCCATGGAGGCGGGCGCGCAGGGCGTCGCCGCGCCCCAGCAGAAAGACGCGCCATCGCCCATTGCCGCCCAGCCGCTGGAGGCTCCCGTTTCTGCGCCGTTGCCGCCGCCATCTGCCGAGGCCCAGGCGCCGTCGAGTCCGACGCGGGATTTTGTCAACCGCCTGTGGCCCCACGCGGTGGAAGCCAGTCGCGCCACCAGCATCCCCCCGCACTTCATGCTGGGACAGGCGGCTCTTGAAAGCGGCTGGGGAAGGCGCGAGATCCGCGCTGCCGATGGCAGCCAGAGCTTCAATCTGTTCGGCATCAAGGCCGGCCGCAACTGGAACGGGCCGGTGGCAGAGGCGGTGACCACCGAGTATGTCAACGGCGTGGCTCAAAAGACGGTGGAAAAATTCCGGGCCTACAGTTCCTATGCCGAGGGTTTTCGCGACTACGCAAACCTGTTGCGCAGCAACCCGCGCTACGCCGCGGCACTGGGAAGCGGGAGTGACGCCACGGGGTTTGCCCGCGGCCTGCAACAGGCGGGCTACGCCACCGATCCGATGTATGCCGACAAGCTGATCCGCATCCTGAACGGGAGCGTGCTGCGGCAAAGCCTGATCGGGTAGCTTCTCGGATGGACGCGGGCCGTTGCTGAAAATCCGGCGTCAGTTCGCGGCTAAGGTTTCTTGCTTTTCTGCCGTAAATTTAAGCGTACGGCCTCGCGCATGACAGGAATCAGAAATGGGAAACGGCATCTTCGGCATCGGCATCAGCGGCCTCAACGCCGCCCAGGCGGGGCTGCTCACCACCGGGCATAACATCAGCAACGCCAGCACCCCGGGGTATAGCCGCCAGCAGATCGTTCAAACCACCAATATCCCCCAGTTCACCGGCGTGGGCTACATCGGCCAGGGCACCCAGGTGGCGACGGTGACGCGCATCTACGACCAGTTGCTGTCCAGCCAGGTGCAACAGGCGGAGGCCCGGGGCAGCGAGCTCGACGCCTACTACGCCCAGATCAAGCAGATCGACAACCTGCTGGCGGACCCGAGCGCCGGGCTGTCTTCCGCATTGCAGGACTTCTTCGGCGGGGTCAACGAGGTCGCCGCGCATCCGGCGTCCGTGCCTTCGCGGCAGGCATTGCTGTCAAGCGCCGAAACCCTGGCGGCGAACTTCCGCAGCCTCGACCAGCGCCTCACCGAAATCAGTGACGGCATCAACAGCCAGATCACCGGCAGCGTGGCCGCCATCAACTCCTACGCCCAGCAGATTGCGCACCTCAATGAGAACATTGTGCTGGCCCAGTCGTCGGCCGTCGGCCAGCCGCCCAACGATCTGCTGGACCAGCGCGATGCCGTGATCGCCGATCTCAACCGGGAAATCAAGGCCACCGTGGTCAAGCAGGACGACGGCAGTTACAACATCTTCATCGGCAACGGTCAGGCGCTGGTGGTAGGGGCCCAGCCATTCACCCTGAAGGCGGTGCCAAGCCCAAGCGAAGCGGGAAGAACCGAGGTGGCCTATGCTGCAGGCTCTTCCACGATCCTGCTCCAGGAAGCAAACCTGCAGGGCGGCAAGCTCGGCGGCTATCTGGCCTTCCGCAATGAAACCCTGGACAGCGTGCAGAATTCCCTGGGGCGGATCGCCATCGGGCTGGCCGGCACATTCAACCAGCAGCACCAGCTGGGAATGGACCTGGCGGGTGTCCTGGGCGGCAACTTCTTCAGCCTGGCCGGGCCGCAGGTGAATGCGAGTTTCACCAATTCCGGCGACGCCGTGATTGCCGCCGCTTTCAGCGACTATGCGGCGCTGACGGCGAGCGACTACAGGCTGAATTACGACGGCGCCAATTACACCCTGACGCGGCTTTCCGACAACGCGATGCAGACCTTCGCGGGATTCCCCCAGACCGTGGACGGGGTCACCCTGACCCTTGCCACGGGGGCCGCCAAGCCGGGCGACAGCTTCCTGATCCGGCCCACGGCCAGCGGTGCGCGGGATATCGGCGTGGCCGTGAGCGACCCGGCGAAGATCGCGGCGGCGGCGCCGGTTCGCACCGCTGCCGACATGACCAACACGGGCAGCGCAAGCATCAGCGCAGGCAGCGTCAACGGTCCGCCCCCGGTGAACGGCAACCTGCAGCAGCCGGTCACGATCCGGTTCACCAGCCCCACCACGTTCGACGTGATCGGCGCCGGCAACCCGACCGGCGTTTCATACACGCCGGGTGCGGACATTTCGTACAACGGCTGGACCGTCCGGATCAGCGGCGTTCCGGCGGCGGGCGACAGCTTCAGCGTCGGCACCAACAGCAACGGCGTCGGCGATGGCCGCAACGCGCTCAGCCTGAGCGTGCTGCAGACCCTGAACACCCTGGCGGGCGGCACCACCACTTACCAGGGGGCGTACGCGCAACTGGTGAGCCAGGTCGGCAACAAGACCAGGCAACTCGAGGTCACCAGCGCCGCCCAGGCCAATCTCGTTTCCCAGGTCAAGCAGGCGAGAGAAGCGGTGTCCGGCGTGAACCTGGACGAGGAAGCGGCGAACCTGCTGCGCTACCAGCAGGCTTACCAGGCTTCCGGAAAAATGATGCAGATCGCCAGCGAGCTGTTTGCGACTCTGCTCGAACTCGGAAAATAGGAGACGGTCATGCGGGTCAGCACGAACACCATTTACGATCTGGGCGTGAACGCAATCCAGCAGCAACAGGCAAAAATGCTCCACACCCAGCAGCAGGTCTCCGGCGGCCGGCGCATTCTGACCCCGGCAGACGACCCGGTGGCTGCCGCCCGTGCCGTGGAAGTCTCGCAGTCCGAATCGGTCAATGCCCGCTACGCGGCCAACCGGGGGGCGGCGAAAGACAGCCTGAGCCTGGCGGAAGGGGTGCTGCAGGGCGTTACCGGCGTGATCCAGGACGTCAGGGAGCTGGCCCTGAAGGCGGGCAATCCGGTCCTGACCAACAGCGACCGCATGAGCCTCGCCGTCGAGCTGCGCGGACGGTTCCAGGAACTGCTGGGTCTGGCCAACAGCGCCGACGGCACCGGGCAATACCTGTTTTCGGGCTACCAGGGCGCGACCCAGCCGTTCGCCCAGACTCCGGCCGGGGCGCAGTACGCCGGCGACGACGGCCAGCGCCTGGTCCAAGTGGGCGCCTCCCGCCAGATGGCGGTGAGCGAGTCGGGAAGCGTGATTTTCGAGCGCATCAGGACCGGTAACGGCACTTTTTCAACCGCAGCCGGTTCCGCGAACAGCGGCAGCGGGATTGTCAGCCCCGGGATGGTAACCGACCCCGCAAGCCTCACCGGCCACAGTTACCAGATCGCTTTCAGGGTGGCAGGCGGCACGACCACCTACGACGTGCTCGATACCACCCTGGGCACCGCGGTTTCATCAGGCAATGCCTACGCAAGCGGCAATGCCATCAGCTTTTCCGGCATGCGGCTGGAAATCACCGGCAGCCCGGCCGACGGCGACACCTTCGCCATTGCGCCCAGCACCAACCAGAGCATCTTCCAGACCCTCAACGACCTGATCGGGGCGCTGGAAGCGCCGGTGAGCGGTCAGGCGGCAAGCGCCAGGCTCAGCAACGGCCTGACCACCGCGCTTTCGAACCTGGACCAGGGGCTGGACAATGTGCTCGGCGTGCGCGCCGCCATGGGGGCGCGCCTGAAGGAACTCGACTCGCTGCAGAGCACCGGCGAAGACCTCGCGCTCCAGTACCAGCAGACCCTTTCCCAGTTGCAGGACGTGGATTACGCCGCAGCCGTCAGCCAGCTTACCCAGCAGCAGACCTACCTGGAAGCGGCGCAGAAATCCTTCCTGAAGGTGTCAGGGTTGTCGCTGTTCAACTACGTATGAACTTAAAAGCAGTTCAGCCACGAATTTACCCGGCCAGGGTCTTGATTAACACCTCCACCCCGCTTTCCTCCCCTGGTCAGCGCACACATCTCACGGCGCGCGGGCCTGCTGGGCTACCACCAGCATCATGTGCAGGCCCTCATCGATCAGCCTGGTCAGCGGGGAGGCGAGGTAGGGCAGGGAAACGGCCAGTATCAGCAGCCCGATGGACAGGGTGACCGGAAAGCCCACCGCGAAGAGATTCAGCTGGGGGGCGGCGCGGGTGAGGATGCCGAGCGCCAGGTTGGCGATCAGCAGCGCGGCGAGCAGCGGCAGCGACAGGAGCAGGCCGGCCAGAAAGATTTTTCCTCCCCACTCCACCAGCGTCCTCAGGCTGAGCGAGGACAGCGGCTCGGCGGAAACGGGAAAGGCATGGAAGCTCTCGGCCAGTGCGGCAAGCACCATCAGATGGCCGTTCACCGAAAGAAACACCAGCGTTGTCAGGAGACCGAGAAACTGGCCGATCACCGGCGTGTAGGCGAAGTTCTGGGGGTCATAGAAGCTGGCAAAGCCCAGGCCCATCTGCAGCCCGGCGATCTCCCCGGCCATTTCCACGGCCACGAACACGATGCGCATGGCAAACCCGATGGCCAGCCCGATCACCAGTTGCTGGGCGAGGATCAGCAGGCCGGCTGCCGACCCCGGATCCTCCTGGGGCAGCGGTCCCAGGGTCGGTGCGACGATGAAGGTGATCAGTGCCGCCAGACCGATCTTGACCCGCATCGGCAGGCTTTGGTCGCCCAGCACCGGGGCGCTGGCGATGACCGCGAGAACGCGCGTCAGCGGCCAGATGAAGGCGGCGAGCCAGGCATTCAGTTCAGCGCTGGTGATGCTGATCATCGGGGGGGCATAGGCCGCGTACCTAGCCGACCAGTGAAGGGATGCTGGCAAACAACTGCCGCATGTAATCCAGCATCAGGCTGAGCATCCACGGCCCGGCGGCGGCAAGTACCACGACCATCGCCAGCAGCTTGGGAATGAACGACAGCGTCATTTCGTTGATCTGGGTGGCCGCCTGGAAAATGCTGACCAGCAGGCCTACGGCCAGCGCCGTAAGCAGCAGCGGCGCGGACAGCAGAAGGGTCAGTTGCAGCGCCTGCTGGCCCAGGGTCATTACGCTTTCTGGAGTCATCCTGCGAGCCCCGCAGTTCCGGTCGCGTCAGGCATAAAAGCTCTGCACCAGGGAGCCGATCAGCAGATTCCAGCCATCCACCAGCACGAACAGCATGATCTTGAACGGCAGCGAGATGATCGCCGGCGACACCATCATCATGCCCATGGACATGAGCACGCTCGCCACCAACATGTCGATGATGAGGAAGGGGATGAACACGACGAAACCCACCTGGAATCCGGTTTTAAGTTCGCTGGTGATAAAGGCCGGGATCAGAATTTTCAACGGCACGTCTTCCGGGCCGTTGAGCTGCGGCCCGTTGGAAATTTTCACGAACAGCGCCAGATCGGCCTGCCGCGTCTGGCGCAGCATGAATGCCTTCAGGGGAACGCTGCCCTTTTCCAGCGCCTGGGTCATGTTGATCTTGTTTTCGCTGAACGGCGCATAGGCCTCGGCGTAGATCTTGTCGAATACCGGCGCCATGACGAAGAAGGTCAGGAACAGGGCCAGGCCGACCAGCACCTGGTTCGGCGGAGAGGCCTGGGTGCCCAGCGCGTGGCGCAGCAGGGAAAGCACGATGATGATGCGGGTAAACCCGGTCATCATCAGCAGGATGGCCGGCAGGAAGGACAGGGCGGTGAGCAGCAGCAGGGTCTGGATGCTCAGCGTATAGGTCTGGCCGCCGCCCCCCGACGGGGTGCTGGTGAACGCCGGCAGCCCGATGTCCTGGGCCAGGGCCGGGGCTGCGGCCAGCAGGAGGGGAACGGATGCGGCGAGGAGCCTGACCAGCCTATTCACCTTGACGCCTTTCGGAGACCTGCTTCAGCCAGGCGGCAAATCCTTTCGCCTCCCCCGCCTTGACCCCGGCGGCTGGCGGGAGCTCGGCCCTGGGCATGGTATGCAGAGCGGAGACATGGCCGGGTGCGACGCCCACCACCAGCCAGGTGGCGCCGATTTCCACCAGCACCACCCGTTCCCGCTGTCCCACCGCCGCCCCGCCAATCACCCTGATGGCGCCCGCCTGTCTGCCCGGCTGGCCGGCGAGCCGCCTGAGCAGCCACGCAGCGCCGGCCACCATGGCCAACACCAGCCCCAGCCCGAGGGCCACCTGCAACATGCTGCCCGCGGACACTGCCGGCGCGGGCAGCGCCTGCGCCTGCTGCTGGGCTGCGGCGGGGAATGCGAGCACCAGCGCGAATGCGGCCGGCAGTGTGTGGGCGAGTTTCCCGGTCATTTGTTCAGCTTGCGGATGCGTTCGCCGGGCGTCACGACGTCGGTCAGGCGGATGCCGAATTTTTCATTGACCACCACCACTTCTCCCTGGGCAATCAGGCAGCCGTTGACCAGCACGTCCATGGGCTCGCCCGCCAGGCCGTCGAGTTCCACCACCGAGCCATGGGCCAGTTGGAGCAGGCTCTTGATGGCGATCTTGGTCCTGCCCAGCTCAACGGTGAGCTGCACCGGTATGTCGAGGATCATGTCGATGTCATTGTGGGTGCCCGCTTTGGCATGATCACTGGAAAATTGTTGAAATTGTGCCGGCGCTGCGGCTTTCGGCGCTGAAGACTGCTGCTCGGCCATGGCGGCTTCCCATTCGTCGGCGGCGATGCCTGGTTCGGCTGTGGTATCTAGCATGTTTTCCTCCATTGGCTTGGTCGTAAATGGTCTGGTCGCAAGGTTGCGCCTTTCTTCCGTTGGTTCAGTCAAGGACGTTCCCGATGGAAGATTCGCTCGCCTGGCTGGCGAGCATTTTTTTTACCCGGAGGGCGTACTGCCCATTGAACACCCCGTGCTTGAATTCCATGACAGGAACGCCATCCACCCTTGCCGTGAGGGTTTCGTGGATGTCCAGCGGAATGAAATCACCCGTCTTCATGTTCAGGATCTGCTCCAGGGTCACCGCAATTTCGCCAAGGTGGGCCACCAGCTCGACATCGGCGGTCTGCACCTGTCTGGAAAGCAGGCTGACCCAGCGCTTGTCCGCCTCCAGGTGGTCTCCCTGCAGGCTGCTGTAGAGCAGGTCGCGGATCGGCTCGACCATGGCGTAGGGCATGCAGATGTGAAGCTTTCCGCCGGTGGGGCCGAATTCGATATCGAAGGTGGTGGAGATCACCACTTCGTTGGGGGTCGCGATATTGGCGAACTGGGGGTTCATTTCGGCGCGCAAATACTCGAACTTCACCGGGTAAACCGGATTCCAGGATTTTTCGTACTCCTCGAACACGACGTTGAGCATGCGCTGGATGATGCGCTGCTCGGTCTGGGTGAAGTCCCTGCCTTCGACTCGGGAGTGAAACCGCCCGTCTCCGCCAAACATGTTGTCCACCACCAGGAACACCAGGTTGGGGTCGAAAATGAACAGTGAGGTGCCGCGGAGCGGCTTTATCTGCACCATGTTGAGGTTGGCGGGCACGACCAGGTTGCGCACAAACTCGCTGTACTTCATCACCCGCACCGGCCCCACCGAAATGTCCGCGGTGCGGCGCATAAGATTGAACAGCCCGATGCGCAGCAGGCGCGCAAAACGCTCGTTGATGATCTCCAGCGTCGGCATGCGCCCGCGCACGATGCGCTCCTGGGTGGCCAGGTTGTAGGGGCGCACCCCGGAAGGGTCGAGCTCCTCCGCCGGTTCGTCGATATCGCCGGTGACGCCCTTGAGAAGGGCATCCACCTCATCCTGCGAAAGGAAGTCCTTGGTCATGGGTGTTTACTGGATGACGAAAGAGGTGAAGAAAACGCCCAGGCTTTCCTGGGGGTTCATCTGTGGCGCGATCGGGTTTTTCACTTCGGCAGCAATTTCCCCGGTCACCTTGTTCTTGCCTTCCGCCGTAATGAGCTCGGAGGCGCGCTTGCCGGAGAGAAGCAGCAATATCCGGCTGCGGATCTCCGGCATGTACAGCTTGATCTGGTCCACGGTCGAGGAGTCGCTGACCTTGAGCGCCAGGCCGACCTGCAGATATTGGTCTCCCTGCTCGGGTTGCAGGTTCACCGTAAATGGCTCGAGATTGACGAATAACGGTGGTTTCGGGGCAGCCGCCTTGGCGTCGTGGTGCGCATTGCCCTGGAGGAAATACCATGCCGCCCCCCCGCCTGCCGAGAGCAGCGTCAGCAGGGCAACCAATATCGGTAGCTTGCCTTTCTTTCCGGGCTTCGCCGCCGTATCGCTCACCTTCTCCTCCTTGTGTTCCTGTTTGGTTGGGTTCCTGGCCATGGCCGCTCCGGATTTGCTGGTCTGGATGGAATTATGGGTGAAGCCCGCCGGATTCGATTCGGGAAATAGAAGGGATGAAAACCCCTATCTCCCGGTTATGACCAGTCAGGGCCTGCGCTTCCTGACTGCCCACAATAACCGTCGGCGTCAGGCAAAAGTATCCACCAGGCTGTCACCCCGTGCGCGAAGCGATTGCATGCGTCCGGGCGCGGGCTCGGCAGCGTGGGTGTCCTTGCCGTGGCCTCCGGCAGCGGCATGCTCGTGGCGCTCGAAGCCTGCCTGGCCCTTTGGCGTATCAGCGCTTACCGTCGCATTCCCCAGGTTGATCCCGCTGTCAGCCATCATTTCCCGCAGCCTCGGCAAGGCCGCTTCGACAGCCTCCCGCACCGCCGTGTGGTGGGACATGAACAGTGCGCTGGCCTCGTTGTTGCTGACCGTCAGCACCACATGAAGCGGGCCGAGGTCGGGGGGATTCAGGTGCAGTTCCGCCACCTGCCGCTGTCCGGTCACCATCCATACCACTTTCTGGGACAGGGCGCCGTCCCAGGCGGGGGTGCCGACCCGGGGCTCGATCCGGGAGGCAATATCGGCTGCCGCATGGCTCATTAACGTGGAATTCAAAGGGCCAAGGGGAACGGGCTGTGCCGATTCAGGGATGGGTTCGGACTGGGCCGGGCGCTGCAGGAAAGGGGCGGCTGTCACCTCGCTCCCATCGTGGCGCGCGATGGCAATGGGGGCCAGGGATTCGATGGAGGGGGCAATGGACTGTGGTTTGCCCGTGTCTGGCGCCGCAGCCTGGGGCATTGCCGGTCTGAGCGTGATGCCCGGGGTCGGGACTTCTGCCGGGACGGTGTCCGATGCCGCCGCGCCAGTCCCGGACAGGGTGTCCAGACCTGCCGGCACTGAACCAGCGCCCATCTCCGCCTGCCCCCCGACTGTGGCTGGCGGCGCAAACGGCAAGGCGAGCAGCGCAAAGGGATCGGCCTGCCCGGGCTGTTGCATTTGGGTTTCATCGCCCGGTGCCCGTTCCGCTGCTTCCGTGTTGACGACGTTGCCGGAAGGAAGCGCCCGCACCCGGCCTGATGCGGTTTTCCCGAGCAGTTCGCGCGCCAGAAAGTCGCCGAAAGGATCCTTGTCAGGCGCATCGGCCGTTGCGGTGAGCGGTCCCGTGGTGTCAGCGGGATTGCCGGGGAGCGGGGCGGGGGTTGCGGTGATTGGGATATTCTGCACGGGAGCCCCTTGTGGTGATCAAAGCCGGGTTTTCGCCAGTGACGCGTGCCGCTTACTCGCGTTCACGGCAGAACGATTTCAGCGCATGCTCGTCCTGTTCCCGCTGCTCCGCTTTCGCGGCCCGGCTGGATTCTGCGCCCAGGTGCCGGGCCGACAGGGTGTTGAAGGACTTGAGCCTGCACTGCTGCGCCTGCCACTCGCTCTGGCCGACCAAGGTGCGGAGCTTGGCCTGGGCCACCAGTTCGCGCTGCAGGGCGATGGCCGCATCCAGCTTGGCCAGGAATTCATGGAAATTGCGCCATCCGGCGCTGGGCATGCCGCTTCGCACCGATTCCCGGAATTGCGCCTGGTAGTCTTCCCGGTATCGCAACAGCAGTTGCAGTCTTTTTTCGGTTTCCTCACCCTGGGCATTCAGCGCTCCCAGGCTCCTCGCGGCACTGTCGCTGCGCTGTTGCGCGAGTTCCACCAGTGTCTTCAGGGGAAAGTTTCCGGCCATTGCAATTCTCCTTGAGTAGTCCCGTTATTGCTGGAATAGCGCTGCGAGCTGACCCACGCTTTCCGCGTAATCCTCGCGCTGAAACATGCCCTGCTGCAAGAAAGCCTCCAGCTTCGGATACATCCTGATGGCCTGGTCCAGCACCGGGTCGCTGCCGCTCGCGTAGGCGCCGACGTTGATCAGGTCGCGGCTGCGCTGGTAGCGCGCATAGAGGCTCTTGAAACGCCGCACCAGCTCGAAGTGTTCAGGCTGGATCAGCCCTGCCATGGCACGGCTGATGGACGCTTCGATGTCGATCGCGGGGTAATGACCCTGGTCGGAAAGGCTGCGCGACAGCACGATATGGCCGTCGAGAATGGCGCGGGCGCTGTCGGCGATGGGATCCTGCTGGTCGTCGCCCTCGGTCAGCACGGTGTAGAATGCCGTGATCGAGCCGCTGGCATCCGCCCCGTTGCCGGCCCGCTCGACCAGTTGGGGCAGCTTGGCGAACACCGACGGCGGGTAGCCCTTGGTGGCCGGCGGTTCGCCGATGGCCAGGGCAATCTCGCGCTGGGCCATGGCGAAGCGGGTCAGGGAATCCATGATCAGCAAGACATGTTTTCCCTGGTCGCGGAAGTATTCCGCGATGGCGGTGGAGTAGGACGCCCCCTGCAGCCGCATCAGCGGAGAGGTGTCGGCGGGGGTGGCCACCACTACCGAGCGGGCGAGACCCTCTGCGCCAAGGATGTTTTCGATGAATTCCTTGACCTCGCGTCCCCGCTCGCCGATCAACCCCACCACGATCACATCGGCGCCGGTGTAGCGCGCCATCATTCCGAGCAGCACGCTCTTTCCCACGCCGCTGCCGGCGAATAGCCCCATCCGTTGGCCTCTTCCCACGGTGAGCAGCGAGTTGATGGCGCGCACGCCCACATCCAGGGCCTGGCTGATGGGTGCGCGCTCCAGCGGGTTGTAAGGGCGGTTCTGCAGCGGCGCGGCGTGTTCGGCGTGCAGGGGGCCGAGCCGGTCCAGCGGGCGCCCGGTGCCATCCAGCACCCGCCCCAGTAGCCCGTCGCCCACCGGCAGGTGCTTGGCCCGGTCCGAGGCGCGGCGCCGCGGATGCCGCACGCCGCCCAAAGCAGGCAGTCCCTGGGGGATTTCGGCTGAGACCACCTTGGCGCCGGGAACCAGACCGTACACGTCGTGTGCCGGCATCAGGAAGAGCTTTTCGCCCGAGAAGCCGACCACTTCCGCCTCCACGCTGCCGCCGTTGGGCAGCATCACGGTGCAGCCGCTTCCCACCGCCAGCTTGAGGCCTACCGCTTCCATCACCAGCCCCGTGACCCGGGTCAGGCGGCCGCTTACCAGCAGGGGGGTGGCCGTCGCGGCCAGTTCCCGGCGGTTGCGCAGATATCCGCTCCAGTGTTGTGCGTGGGTCATCCGGTCCGCCGCCTCTGCCAGCTTCATACAGATTCCGGCATCTTCCGGCCGGCGGCCGGTGCCGGTTCAATCCAGCTGCTGTTGTGGCCAAGGTCCGCGGCCACCCGCTGCCAGCGGGTTTGCAATGTGGCATCCACCTGGGGGCCGGGGCTTTCAACCCGGCAGTCCCCCCGTTCCATGCGCGGGTCCTCGAAAATCTTCCATCCCCCATGGTCGAGGTGATCGCCCATGTGGGAGCGCACCAGCGCTGCATCGTCGGGATGCAGCACCAAGTGGGCGTGATGGTTGAAGTAGGGCAGGCAGTTCATGGCTTCGCGCACCACTTCCAGCACCAGTTCCGGACGCATTTGCAGGGCTTGTCCCACCACTTGCCTGGCGACCTCGAGCGCAAGCGCCGTCAGGTCCTGGGCTACGCGCTCGTCAAACTTGCCCAACTCCTGCTGCAGCCCGGCCATGAGCGCCTGCATGTGCTCCACCTCCGCCCGGGCACGCGTCCTGCCTTCCTCGCAGCCGGCGGCAAATCCCTCTTCGCGGGCCTGCTGGTGGATGTGTTCGATTTGTCCAGCGGTGGGCAGCGCCATCGACGAACTATCGTCGTGCGAGGCATTATCGAAAGAGTTGAGTTCCCAGCGCTGGTAGGCTGAGAGCCGCTCCCTGGGGATGATCCGGCTAGACATAGGAGTCGTCCCCCTTGCCGCCGAGCGCCAGCTGGCCCTCGTCGGCAAGGCGCCGCACGATCTTCAGAATTTCCTTCTGCTCCGCCTCCACCTCCGAGAGGCGCACCGGCCCCTTGATTTCCAGGTCTTCGCGCAGCATTTCCGCGGCGCGCTGGGACATGTTCTTGAAGACCTTGTCGCGCAGCGCCTCGCTGGCGCCTTTCAGGGCGATGATCAGGGATTCCGACTGGATTTCGCGCAGCAGCAGCTGAATGCCACGGTCGTCTATATCCAGCAGGTTCTCGAACACGAACATCTCGTCGAGGATTTTTTGCGCCAGATCGGGATCGTATTCGTGCACGCTGTCGATCACCGAGGTCTCTATCGCGCTGCTCATGAAGTTGAGGATCTCGGCGGCGGTGCGGATTCCGCCCATCGGGCTTTTCTTGATGTTGTTGCTGCCGGACAGCAGCTTGGTGAGCACGTCGTTGAGCTCGCGCAGGGCGGCTGGCTGGATTCCGTCGAGAGTGGCGATGCGCAGCAGCACGTCGTTGCGTGGCCGCTCGGCCAGCAATCCAAGGATCTCGCTTGCCTGGTCGCGGTCGAGATGCACGAGTATGGTGGCGATGATCTGGGGGTGTTCGTTCTTGATCAGTTCCGCCACCGAGGCCGAGTCCATCCACTTCAGCCCCTCGATGCCGCTGGTGTCGCTGCCGTGCAGGATGCGGTCGATCAGGTTGGCGGCCTTGTCATCGCCCAGCGCCTTGGTCAGCACGGCGCGGATGTAGCCGTCGGAATCGATACCGAAGGCGGCGTTTTCCACGGTATGCAAGCGGAACTGTTCCAGCACCTCGTCGATCGTGTTCCGTGGCACGTCCTTCAGGGTGGCCATCGCCGGCCCCAGCTTCTGGACTTCGCGCGGGGTGAGATACTTGAACACCTCGGCGGCTTCGTCCTCGCCAAGGGACATCAGGAGAATCGCGCTTCTTGTAATTCCGTCATCGTTCATCGCCGGCCACCCAGTTTTTCACCACGTTTGCGACCACCTTCGGATCCTGCCGAGCCAGTTGCTTGGCGAGCTGCAGTTTATGCTCGTAACCGAGCGCCGCCTGCTGGCCGGCGGATTCCACCGCCATTCCGCCATCGGCCTCCAGGGCGGGAATGAGCGCAGCCCTGTCGCGGGCTTGCGCGAGATGTTTCAGCAGCGGGCGTAGCACGCCCAGCAGCAGGTATAGCACTACTGCGGCGATCAGCAGGTGCTTGCCGACCTCCTTGGCCAGGATGAAGGTTTCCGGCCTCTTCCAGAAAGGGATCTCGGGAAGAACTGCTTCCGCTTCGCCGGCGGTGAAAGCGCTGTTCGCCACGTTCAGGGAGTCGCCCCGCTCCTGGTTGAAACCCATTGCTTCCTTGACCAGGCCGTTGATCTGCTGCATTTCCGCTTCGGCAAGCGGTTTGAAGCTGGTCTTGCCGGCGGAATCGGTGATCTTGCGGTGATTCACCACCACCGCCACTGACAGCCGCTTGATGCTTCCCACCTGCTGCCTGGTGTGGCGGATGGTCTTGTCCACCTCGTAGTTGACTGTGGAGTCCTTGCGCAAATTGACCGGCGCGGCCGCAACGGGATTGCCTCCGGCGGCTGGAGCGCCCGCCGGCGCGTTGACCGGCGCGCTGGCCGGTGCAGGAGGCTGGTTCGACAGGGCGCCGGGGACGCCGCCCGCGCCTTGCCCGCTGGAAGTTGCCTCGGTGCTTTGCTGGCTGCGAACTGCTGCGTTGGTAGGGTTCTGGTTGGGCTTGTGGATCTCTGCCACGTTCTCGGACTGGGAGAAATCCACGTCGGCGGCCACCTGGGCGCGCACGTTGCTGGCTCCGGTAATGGGGGCCAGGATCGCCTCGATCCGCTTGACGTAGCTTTGCTCGATCTGCTGGATGTATTTAAGCTGGCTCGGGTCCAGCGGGGCATTTTCCGTGCCTTCGTTGTTGGCGGAGAGCAGGTTGCCCTGCTGGTCCACCACCGTGACATTCTTTACGGGCATGTCCGGCACGCTGCTTGAGACCAGGTGCACGATCGCGCTCACCTGGGCGGCATCCAGAGTTTTGCCGGGATACAGGTTGAGCAGCACCGATGCGCCGGGTTTCTGTTGCTCCCTGGCGAACACCGAAGGCTTGGCCATCGCCAGGTGCACGCGCGCGCCTTGCACCGCCGCCAGGGACTGGATCGAACGGGCCAGTTCGCCTTCCTGGGCGCGCTGGTAATTCACCTGCTCCAGGAACTGGCTCACCCCGAGCTTCTGGTTTTCCATGAGCTCGAATCCCACCAGGCTTCCCCGCGGCAGCCCCTGGGAAGCGAGGCGCAGCCGGACCTCGTGGACCTGGTTGGCGGGCAACAGCAGTGCGCCGCCGCCTTCTGCGAACTTGTACGGCACGTTCATCTGCTGCAACGACGCGATGATCGAGCCGCCGTCCCGATCCGAGAGGTTGCTGTAGAGCACCCGGTAGTCAGGGGTCTGGCCCCACATCCAGAGGCCGGCGACCAGGGCGACGATTGCCGCCACCGCCAGCATCAGACCGAGCTTCTGCTGGTTCGGCAGCAAGCTCAGCACCTGCAGCCGGGAGGAGGGCAATTGCTGGGGGACTAGCGACATGGCTGCACCTTAAAGGTCGGGTTGGTGTCCAAGGTTTTCGCGGTCATTCTGTTTTCCCCTGGGCGGGACGTTAAACGTGATGGAGCGATTATCAGCCCCTGTGGCAAATTCCGATTTGGCGAAAAGAGGGGATTTATCCCCCTTTTTCTGCGCCCGGGTATGGTGAGTCCGGTGCTAATCTGCGAACATCCCGGGAAGCCGGATTGTGGCTGCCGGCAAGCTCAGCCGGCCAAGGCGGACTGAAGCCCGCCCTGCGGAATGCGGGGTATTTATGGGCGGGGTTAATCGCTGGCGAACAACTCAGGAAGGCTTATGGACACTTCGAAGATTGACAATCTGCTCTCCCAGTTGCGGTCAGCGTCGGATCTGGCGGCAGGCAGAAAGGCCGAGAGCCAGGCGGCGACCGGGGATGCCGGTTTCGGCGCGGTTCTCAAGGCTTCCCTCGACCAGGTGAACAGGGTCCAGGAGGAGGCGGCTGGCCTGGCGAAGGAATTCGAGCTCGGTTCGCCCAACGCGAACCTGCACGACGTGATGATCTCCCTGCAAAAGGCCAATATCTCGTTTCAGGCCGCCGTCCAGGTCAGGAACAAGCTGGTGTCCGCTTATCACGACATCATGAACATGCAGGTCTGAAAAAGGCGCCAGGGGCGGGAGATGGGGCCCCATTTTCGGCGCCCTCATCCCGCGTTCTTCGGCTTTCGCTACCGCCCCGACGACTTGGCGTTCCTTTCCCTTTCCAGCTTGATGACGTAGCGCTGGATCATCATCATCATATTCTCCAGGATGCTGACGAACTCGCAACCCGAGCGTTTGCGTTTTGTCCCGTTCTTCAGGGTGATTTCGGAGATGTTCTTGACCTGGATGGTGGCGGTCACGGTGCCGATTCCCGGCAGCACGATGCGGCAGTCGGGAAACGTGACGCCAAGTTCGAAGTCGATGCCGAGATCATGGTCGATCACGGCGATGCCGCCGCAACTGATGTCGAGCACGATGACCTCAGCCACCGGCTTGCTTTCGAGCGGGAGGGGAACGAGGCATTTGACCGGTTTGGAGACCGGTGTGCTAATCCGGTAGTACTCCCTGTGCTGCAAGCGCACCAGCCTCTTCGGAAGCCCGACCCTGAATGCATCGCGGCCATCGAAGCGGATCTTGTCGATGCGATCGGCCAGGAACTTGACCTTCACCTGATCCTGGAAAGTGGTGAACATGATTCCTTCGCTTTTGAGCATCTTCCTGTTGAGTTCCTCGTTGGCGCCATAGTCGATGATCATTTCCCCGGCGTCGGCGTCAATGGACAGGATCGAGGTGAGGACGAAATCGCTTCCGTACTTGAAACACGCTGCTACCAGCGTGTTGTTCTCCATCACCGCACGCAAGACGGACAGGATTTCCATCCTGGAGAGCATCTCGTATTTGGCTTCGTCATCTGGTTCCGGCGGGCAGGATTCTGACGGGTTTTGATGTTTTCCGTTCATGGCTTGATCCGTAAGGTGAGGTCGTCATTGCGCGAAAATTGATAATAGCGATGGTTGGGCCGGATGGTGACCCGTTCTTCAGGTCGGGGTCGCCTCGCCCGGTGGATAGGGCTCTCCCCGGTGTTCCAGCCGGCAAAGCCACGCCAGCAGCTCCGCCACGGCAAGATAGAGCTGCGGCGGGATGTGCCGGTCTATGTCCACCTGCATCAGCAGCGCCACCAGCTCCGCCGATTCGTGCACGTAGACCCCGCTTTCCCTGGCGCGTTCGATGATCGCCTCGGCCAGCAGGCCCCGCCCCTTGGCGACTACCTGAGGCGCAGGCTGGCCGGTGCGGTACGCCAGCGCCACTGCGGCCTGTCTAGTTTCCGCCATCGCCGTTTACCGTCAATCCCAGCACCTGCACCCCGGCCCTCTCCATCTGCTGCAGCAGGGCGCGGCTGCTGCCTTTCATTATGGCTGCGCGGGCTTCATCTTCCGCGCTGACCGCTATC
This sequence comes from Sulfuricella sp., assembly GCA_019911785.1. Next base: position 32,961 of record JAIOJM010000301.1, read on the forward strand.
CGGACGCCGGTGGTATCGAGCCGGAGCGTTGCCGCCACTTCGCCCAGGCTGGGCAGCGTGAGATGCAGCCTGGTTTGCCACTGAACCGGCTCCTCAACGCCCGCCTCGGCGGGCGGGCGTTCCGCCACATCCCAGTCCACCCATTGATCTGGCCAGACCTCTCCGCGCCAGGCGAATTGCCGGTTCTCCAGGGTTTCCAGCTGTTGCTGCACCACGTTCAGGGTTCTCGGGTCCGCGGGATGGGATGGATTCCGCGCGGGGCTGGCGAGATCATCCGCGGCAATCTCCGCCACATGCTGTCCCGGCTCCTGTCGGGGCGAAAGCTCGCCTTCTGCCGGGGCGGGGGCCAATCGCGGATCCTGATTCCCGGCGCTTGGGGTCTCCCTGCCGGGGGTTGCACTTTCCGCGCCGCGCCCTGAGGCTGGAGAAAGCCGGCCCTGGGGCTCCTCAAGCAGTTGCGCGAGAGGATGTTCGCCGGCCGCCCACTGCGCCAGGTGCGATTCATAAAACAGCCCGCTTTGCGTGATGGACTGACGCAGCGCGGCCGCCAGCTCCTTGCCGTCGCTGGGGGCGCCCGGCAGCAGGGGGCGGGCGCTGGTCAGCGGTTGCGCGAGATCGCTCCTTTGGGGATTGCGCACCAGGGAATCGATAAAGCGCCCCGTTTCGCTCAGGGCGGCGAAGTGGGAGAGGGAATTGATTCCGGCGAGAAGGAAGGCCGGGCGCGGTTGGCTGGTGACATACACCAGGTCCAGCGCATCGCCGCGGCGGGCAGGAACCGGCAGGCTCATCTGCAGCGCCTGGCCGGCGATCCGTATCCTTAACGCGCCACCCGGAAGTTCCGCCTCCACGATTCCCTGGACGTGCTGCCCGGGTGCAAGCCTCGGCAAGAGCCGGGGTCGGTCGGGCGTGCCGCCGGGAAGCTCCCCCGCGACTTTTACCAGGGGCAGCAGGCGGCTGATCGGTGTAAGTCCGGTCATGGCCCCTACCGCCCAGGCCGTACCGCCGGCAAGTCCGCGGCAAACCCGTCCGTTTGCACCATGCGCATGCTCACCTCCCCGGGTTCGTCCCGTATGCCTGCTGGAGTTTTTCATGGTGGCCGGCGCTGCCCAGAAAGCGTTCCAGCTCGCCCATCCAGCCCTGGGTGAGTTTCCGTATTTCGGCATCGTCCGCCAGGACCCGGCGGATGATCTCGGCCTTGCGCTGCTGCTCCTCGGCGTTGAGTGGCATGTGCGGGCTGGCGGACTTGAACGTCCCGACCAGTGCCCGGCATTCGATCTCAAGTTCCAGCAGCCTGTCCCAGTCGCTGCTCCTGGCCGCCTCCAGCATTTGCCCGGTTACATCCAGGATGACTTCGTAAGTGGCGATGATCTGTGCGCTGTCCATTTTGCTTTCACGCCTTCCCGTGGATGATCGCGGCGAGTTTCGGCTGACTGGCCAAGTCCTGGGCGCCGGCTGATGACCGAGGCTGGCCGATTTCTTCCCAGGCGCCATGCAGTTCCGCCAGAAGCTTGCCCACCTCTTCGAGGGCATCGGCCTGGTTGCTGATGTTGGCGATCAGCAGGCGGTTGCTCATATACGCGTACAGGGCATAAAGGCTTTCCGCGATGTCGCCGCCCGCCTTGACGTCAAGGCTGGCCTTGAGGCCGTGGTCGATGATCATGATGGCTTTCGAAATCGCCTCCCCCTTGGCCGCAATTTCATTCTGCCGCATGTGCAGCCTGGCGGTGGCCACCGCCAGCCGTGCGCCTTCGAACAGCATCAAAACGAGCTTGTGGGGGCTTGCGGAAGCCACGCCGGTTTCGACGCCCACCCGGGCGTAGGCCTTCAATGCAGTGTGGGTTGGTGGATACATGATTTATTCCTCAGGCATTGTTTTTTGATAGGTTGGCAAGCTGCTGCGTCAGGAAGCTGCTGGTTTGGGTCATGCTGCTGATCATCGTGTCCAGTGCCGTGAACTGGGCGCGATAGCGCTTTTCAATGTCCGCCAGGCGGCGGTTCAAGGCGTCCTTGCGGTTCTCCAGATCCTTGATGGATGAATTGATGCCGTCGGTGCGGCTGCTCAGCGTCCCGTCACTGGACAGGAAGCCGCTTACCAGGCTATCGAGGGTATTGCCCGCTGCCGCAAAAAGGCTGGAGACATCACCGAAATTGTTGTCAATGGCCTTTTGCAGCTTGGCGGAATCGAGCGCGAGGGAGCCGTCTTTCTGGAACGCGATGCCGATCTGCGACAGCGTGGTGAGGCTCCCGCTCAGGCCGCTTACCGGCGAGGAAAGGACCGAGCGGAGCTGGCGTTGTATCGCCAGGGTCGAGGCGTCGCCCTGCAATGGAGAGCCGGTCTTGGTTGCAGCGTCGTATGCGGTCAGATTCCTGAGGGTCGTGTTGATGCCATTGTAGGCTTTGACGAAAGCCTCCACGGAGGCCTGAACCGCCTGGTCGTCGCGGGCCACGGTCAGCGTCGTGGTGCTGCCCAGGTTGGTCTTGAGCAGGCTCAGCTTTACCCCTTCGATGGCGTCGGTCAGCGTATTTGAAGGCTTGGTTACGGTGATGCCGTCGATCTTGAGGATGGCGTCCTGCGCGGCAACGGCCTGGGCCAGATTTTTTCCGCTGCCTGCCGGGGCGGTTGGGTCGAATGCCAGTTGCGACAGGCCGCTGGTGTCGGTGTTGGTGGCATCGTCATCGCTGACGGTGAGCCGCAGGCTGTTGGCGCTGCCGCTGTCCCTGGAGGTGAGCACCAGCCGGTTGGCCGAGCCGTCGTTGACGAGGGTGGCGCTCACCCCGATATTTGCCGCATTGATGGCGTCGCGGATCCCCCCCAAGGTGTTGTGGGCGGCATCTATGGTCACGGTCTGGGCGGGTTTGGCGCTGTTTGGCGTAAACGCATTGCTGCCGCTGTCGTAGCTGCCGTATTCGAAGGTCAGTGTGCCTGTTCCCACCACGTCCGTGACATTGGCAAAGCCGGCGGAGCCCACTTTTTGCTGCTGGGCAAGCTGTTGTACTTCGACCGAGTAACTCCCCGCGACTGCGCTGGTGTCGGCGCTCGCCGAAAGAATGCCGGAATCCGCGATGCTCGCCCTGTTTGCCTGCAACTTCGCCGGGCTGCTCAAATCCTGGACGGAAGTCTGGAATGATGCCAGCACGCTTTTCAGGCTGCCGTACGCCGAGAGCTGCGTCTGGTAGGCGGATTCACGCTTTCGCAGGAAGGCGAGGGGCTGGCTCTCAACGGCCATCAACTGGCTGACGATGCTGTTGACGTCGAGGTTGGAGCCTATTCCGGGCGAGGAGAGCGCCATGGTTGTTCCCTGTCAGGTGCTGAGTTGTTTAACGGCAGGGCGAGCCCGGGCCGCTTTCATGCCTTCTGCTTGATCATCAGCCCCTGCAGCTTGTCCAGCGCGTGGGCGATGGCCAGGGCCTCTTCCGAGGGCATCTGGCGCAGCACTTCCTTCGTCTGGCGATCAATCACCTTGACGATGGTGTTGTGGGTTTGCGGGTCAACGGTAAACTCCAGGTCCCGGGCGAAAACCTGGATGGTCCGGTTGATTTCCTCGACCGTGCATTCGATCTGCGCGCGGCCCTGCGGGGTACCCGTTCGAACTGCCTGGCTGGCGGGCTGCGCAGCAGCTTCCGGCACTCCCCTGTCGGTTGGTGGCCTGGGGGTTGCTCCGCCAGGCATGACGATCGATTTCGGCGGCCCCGATACTTGCTGGATATCCATCATTTACCCCCTTGAGTGAAATGCCCCGGCGAGCTCAGGCCGGCCGGGGCGATGGCTATCGACTCCCTGATCAGCCACGCAGGAGCGTCAACACGGTGTTGGGCAAGGCATTGGCCTGCGCCAGCATCGCCGTGCCGGCCTGCTGGAGAATCTGGCCGCGGGTCATGTTAGCCGTTTCCGCCGCGAAGTCGGTGTCGGTGATGCGGCTGCGGGCAGCGGCCTGGTTCTCGGCCGCGACTTGCAGGTTGCTGATGACCGAGTCGAAGCGGTTCTGCGCCGCGCCGAAGGTTGCGCGGGCGGTGGTGATTTCGCCGATCGCGGTGTCGAGGCTGTCGATTGCGGCTTGTGCAGTCGCCTGGCTGGTGCTGATATTCGCGCTGACCGCAGCCGCGGTGCCGACACCTGCCGTCAAATCGGTCGTGGCGATGGCGATCTGGTCCGTGGCCACGTTATTGGCGCCCACCTGGAAAGTCAGCGTAGCCGCCGTGTTGAGCAGGTTGGTGCCGTTGAACTTGGTGCCGGTCAGAACGCGGGTCACTTCCGCGCCGAGCTGTGCGTATTCGGTCTGCAGGTTGGCGCGGTCACTGGCTCCGTTTGAGGCGTTGGCAGACTGGACCGACAGTTCGCGCATGCGTTGCAGCGCGTCGCCCACCTTGCCGAGCGCGCCCTCAGCCGTTTGCGACAGCGAGATTGCGTCGTTGGCGTTGCGGATCGCGACGTTCATGCCCTTCACCTGGGCATTCATCCGTTCCGCGATGGCCAGGCCGGCAGCATCGTCCTTGGCGCTGTTGACGCGAAGGCCGGAAGACAGGCGCTGCAGCGAGGTGGTCAGAGATGACTGGGAAGCGCTGAGGTTGCGTTGCGCGTTCAACGATGCGATGTTGGTGTTGATGGTCATGGACATTTTAGTTCTCCTGATAACAAGGTTTGGTCAAACGCGGCTAGGCGCCGCCAACTTTGGTCTGCCTCGTTGTGGAGGCGTTAAAACCGCTGTTATGCTGGTTATCGGAGATTCACGGTGAAAGTTTAGGTCCATTTGAAAAATTCTTGATTGCTACCACGCCAGCTTAACCGGTGCGCGATTTTTCAAGGGCCGGAACTGGCGCCGGAAATGCGCTTTATTCCCCGGATTGGAGGTGAGGATTCAGAAGCCGGCTATGCCGCCGCGGCATAAACCCGGTTCTTGCCTGTCTGCTTGGCCTGGTAAAGGGCCGCGTCGGCGCGGGCGATGACCCCGTCCTGCTGCTCGCCTTGCGCGCGCAGCGCAACGCCCGCGCTGAAGGTGATCAGCAGCCGCTGGTTCTGGTGGAGGAAGAATGTCTTGGTGAGATCACGCTGCAGCCGGGCCATGACCGAAACTGCCTCGTCCAGCCCGGTATCGGGCAGCAGGACCACGAATTCCTCGCCGCCAAAACGGGCGACGATATCGCTGGGGCGGAGCGATTCCTTCACCACCTGCACCAGGTGCACCAGCGCATCGTCCCCGGCCTGGTGGCCGTGGGTGTCGTTGAGCTGCTTGAAGTTGTCGATGTCCAGCAGCGCCAGGCTGAGCGGCAAACCGCTGCGGTCGGCGCGGGATGCCTCGCGCTCGAAAGCCTCGTCCATGCCGCGACGGTTCAGGGTGCAGGTCAGATGGTCCTCGCGCACCTTTTCGCCGATCTGCTCCAGCTCGGATTCCAGTTGCCGTATTTTTTCCTCCGCGGCTTCTGCCTGCCTGCGCGTCTGCAGCAGATCATTCCGGGAGCGCAGCGCATTGGTCTGGATGAGCTTGGTTTCCCGCATCACGTCGTCGAGAATCTGGCTGAGTTGCCCGATATCGTCAGTCTGGCTGATCTTTCTGGTATAGCTCTCGATCTTGTCATGGTAGACGCCCGTGGTTTCGGACAGCTCCCCGATGCGGTCGATGAAGCTGGTGACCATGCTCTTGAAGGCGGCCTTGGCCTCGTTCAGGCTGTGCTTCAGGACCCCCTGCTTGAAAATGACTTCCTTCAGGCAGCGTTCAGCATCGGCGATTACCTTGACGTTGAGGGGGTCGGAGATGATCTGCCGAACGACGGTGATCTGGCCATGCAACCGCTGGTCGTCCACGACGAGTTCGCCGACGTTTTCCACCAGGAGCTGCAACAGGCGCAGCAGCCCCTCGCGCAGTTCGGCTTCTTCGCCGCCCCGCAATTCCAGTCTGATGCACATTTGCCTGAGGCCGGCCGCGAGGCTGCCCAGCGCCGCCCCGTCGCGCGCCTGCCGCGCCTTTGCCGCAAGCGCTTCGGCTTCGCGTGCCAGCGGGGATGCGCTGTCGAGACGTGACGCCACCGCGCATTCCAGGACCTGCGCCAGGAGTTCCCTAAGCTGGTCGGGGGTATCGTCAGCGGGGGCTTCGGCAATTCTGCGAGGGGGGAAAAGGCCCGCCTCGGCAGGGGCGTCAACGAGGGCTATCGGATCGGCCAGCCCGGCCGGGGCCTCCGACCAGGACCTGACCAGAGACTGCAGCCGGCTGTGCATTTTCGCCGGATCGGAGGCGGAACTGCTGAGGATCTTTTCCAGCCCTTCTCTTTTCCTGGCGGTGGTCACGCCCTTCTGCTTGGCTTCCCATTGTCGCAGCAGTTCGCGGATCAGGTCGCCCCAAGGCTGGGCAGCGTGGGATACGGTTCCATGCGACCCGGCCACCGCGGCGAGGGTGGTTGCGCATGTGCCCCAGTCCTTTTCCGCGACTGCCTTTTCCAGCAGGCTGGCGGTGCGCGCCTTTTCCGGCGTGGTGCGGGGAAGGTCCGCAACCACTTTCTGCAGCGCCCTCTCAGGCCCCATGGCCTCGGAGTCTGCGGGGATGCCGGCGATTTCCTGGTATAACTGGCGGTAGTTTTCGGGGGTAGGCGCGACTTGGCGCGCGGCAAGAAGCCGCAGCGTTTCCTTGGCAATCATAGTCGGGTTGGTCTGGGTCATGGCGGACCTGGGGTCAGGAATCGGAATCCGGGGCATCGGCCTCATGCCTGGAGTCATTCTACCGGCTGGTTCCGGCCCCATGGCACGGAACAGAGGGGAAAAAGGTGGCTTATTCGACGGGCGGACGGCAGGGGGGTGGCCAGCCTGCCGACAGGCGGGTGAAACAGATTATTCGACGAATTGATGCTTGATCGCGTAGTGGGTCAATTCCGCATTGTTCTTGAGTTTCATTTTTTCCAGCAGGCGCGACCGGTACACGCTCACGGTCTTGACGCTCAGCGACATTTCGGCGGCGCATCCCGTCAGGGTCTTGCCGGACGCGATCAGGCAAAGGGTCTGGTGTTCGCGGTAGGACAGGGTCTCATGGGGCAATTTTTCCGTGTCGCCGCCCAGAATGTCAGCCAGGCGCTCCGCGACGGACGGGCTGACGTATTTTCTGCCGCTCGCCACGTGGCGGATGGAGGTGACCAGCAATTCCGGGGCGCTCTGCTTGGTAAGGTATCCCGATGCCCCCGCTTTCAGGGCTTGCACGGCGTATTGGTCTTCACGGTACATGCTCAATATCAGCACGGCAAGTTTGGGGTGCTCCTTCCTCAACTGCTTCAGGACCTCGATCCCGTTCTTGTCGGGCATGGAAATGTCCAGCAGGAGCACGTCCACCTCGATTTCCCGCACCAGTTTTAAGGTCTGCAGCCCGTTTTCGGCCTCGCCCACCACGACCATGTCCTTGGTTTCCGCCAGGATCTGCTTCAAGCCTTGGCGCAGGATTTTGTGATCGTCGACGATGAGGACTCGAATCATTGGTCTGCCTTCTGTGAGTCTGGGTCAATGCGGTAAGGTTGCGGGCTTTGATTCTTTTCAGGGGTAACGCCGGCCCCGTGGAGCGGCTCATAAAACAGTGCGCCGTGTTCGTCCGGCATGCTGTGGCGGTCGATCCCGGGCTTGCCGCGCGGGATGCGCACCCTGACTGTTGTCCCTTTCCCCGGCGCGCCTTCGATTTTGACGTCCCCCCCCAGATAGCTGGAACGCTCCAGCATGCCCCGGATGCCGAAGGAATCGGGCTTGCGCTTTTCTTCTTCCTCGATGCCGCGTCCGTTGTCGGCCACCTCCAGTTCCACGTATTCCTTCGTGGCATGCAGTCTCACCCTCATCTCGGTGGCGTTGGCATGTTTCGCGATGTTGGTGAGCGTTTCCTGGAAAATGCGGAAAATGGCGACAGTAAGCTCGGGTTCCAGGTTGATTTCGGCGTTGGCGCACATGAACCGGCAACTGATCCCCATGCGGTTCTGGAATTCCTCGGCCTGCCACTCGATGGCCGGGACAATCCCGAGGTCCAGCAACCCTGGCCGCAGGTCCCTGGCAATCCTTCCGGTGGTTTCGATGGCCCGGTTCACCAGGTTCTCAATGGATACGGCCTTCTCCAGCAACGGGGCCTGGTCCTTGGCCAGGCGGTTGGCCAGCCAGGCAAGTTCGATCTTGATCGCGGTCAGGGTGCCGCCGATGTCGTCGTGAACATCCCAGGAAATCTTCGTTCTTTCCAGTTCCTTGACATTTTCAATGTGGGAGGACAGATTGCGCAGCTCCTGGCGGGACTGCTTGATCTCCAGTTCCGCCCGCTTGCTGAATGTGATGTTGGCCATGATGCCTTCCCACAGGAGGCCGTCATTGGCGGCGCGTCTGGGGCTGGACCGCACGTTGATCCACTTGATTTCATTTCCCCCGCCGATCCGGATGCGGCCTTCCCAGTTCAAGGTAGTGAGCGTGTTCGCCGAGTTGGCCATGGACTGGTCGTACGAGGGACGGTCTTCGGGAACGATCAGGTCGACAAACATTGCAGGGGTGTCCTGCAGGGCCCTGGGGCTCACGCCGAGCAGCAGATTGGCGCCTTCGCTCACGTAGGAAAAAAAACTGGCGCCGTCCTTGCCCTTGAAAAACTGGTACACCATGCCCGGAATGTTGGCCGCGATCGCCCTGAACCGCGCCTCGCTTTCCTGCAAGGCGATCAGCGTTTCCCTGTGCTGTTTGTGTGCGCTGGCCCACTCCAGGGCGCGTTCCATCGCCGGGACCAGTCGCTGGAGCTGGCCTTTCGTCAGGTAGTCGCTGGCGCCGGCCTTCATGGCTTCCACCGCGGCCTCCTCGCCAATGTTGTCTGAAACGATGATGAAGGGCAAATCGAACTTCAGTTTGCGGAGCAGGCTCAGCGCCGCTATGGCATTGAAACGGGGCATGCTATGGCCGGATATCGCCACGTCCCAGGGATGCGCCAGGAGCGCCGTTTCCATGGCTTGGGCCGTATCCACGCGCTGATGCACGATGTCATAGCCGTTCCCGGCGAGTCCGGAGAGGACGGGGAATGTGTCATCCTCGGAACCCTCGATCAGTAAAACTCGTAACAGCTGTTTCATGACTTTATCCGCCGCCGGGACAAACAGGGATCAGGAATGCGGATTATATCTTAAAAATGCGGAAGGGTCTCCTCCATGCTGGCACGCACGTGGACCTTGATCGTGATCCCTTCGGTTTGCTCGAAGGCCTTGAACTGGCTGATGAGGGAATCGTCCAGCATGTAGTCCCTCGCCAGCAGCAGGATGCCTTCCCGGCTCACCAGGTCGCGGGAAAGCGTCATGCCGCTGCGCAGCTGCGACGTGGCCAACTCCAGTTCCGCCGCTCCGCCGTGTTCCTGACTTACCCCGCCCAGCATTGCGGCAAAGGTGTCGACCACGATCGGGTCATAGCGTTTGCCGCGCGCTTCGACGATGAAGCGCAGGGCGGCTGTCGGGCTGTGGCAATTGTTCACCAGGGAGCCGATCTGCAGCGCGTCGTAATCGTTGGCCACCGCCAGGATGCGCGCCCCGAGCGGTATCGCGAGGCCGCTCAGGCCGTCGGGATAGCCCATCCCGTCGTAGCGCTCGTGATGGCTGCGGATCAGCTTCGCCGCGCCGCTCAATTGTTCCAGCGCCATCAGCGCCGCCTGCCCCTTGGCCGGGTGTTTGACCATTTCGGCCCGCTCCTCGCTGTTGAGCGAAGTGAAGGGCTTGTTGAACAGCCTGTCTGGCAGGCCGAATTTGCCGATATCGTGCAGCAGCGCCGCCAGTGTCACGTCCTGCGCTTCGGCATCGTTCAGTCCCAGGCGCTGCGCCATCTTGCGCGCGTGTTCCGCGACCCGCCTGGAATGGCCCGCCATGGTGCCCTCGCGCAACTCGATCAGGTTGGAAAACACCTTGACCGAAGTGAGAAATCCTTTTTTCAGCTTGTCATGGGCGTCCTGCAGCGAAGCCATGGCCTGGCGGAGGGCTTCGGTCCTTTCCCGCACCTTGTTTTCCAGGCCGGCGTTGAGTTCCATGAGTTCCAGGTTCTGGCGCTCCGTCAGCTCTTCCAGGCGCTTTTTTTCGCGCTCCAGCATCTTGCGCTCCAGGGCCTGCTTGACCACCAGGACCACGTCGTTGTCCTCCCAGGGCTTGGAGATGTAGCGGTAGATTTCCCCCCGGTTGATGGCGGCAACGGTGGAGCTGATGTCGGCGTAGCCGGTCAGCAGAATGCGCACGGTGTCCGGCCAGTCCCGCCGTACCCGCTCAAGGAATTGGGCGCCGTCCATCTCGGGCATGCGCATGTCGGAGATCACCAGGTCCACCGGATGTTGCCCCAGCAGTTCCAGACCACGTGCGCCGCTTGTGGCGGTGAGCACGGCGTAGCCGTGGGGGCGGAACAGGCGCTTCAGCGAACTGAGGATGTTCTCTTCATCATCCACAAAAAGCAGCTTAGCCGGGCCGGCGGCAACGTCAGCTAGCTGGGCGAGGGCGGGGTCGGGGGTCATGGCTCGATCCTGTCAGGCCGCCTCGGCGGACTCGGCCTTCTGGTGCACCGGAATGGTTACACGGAACTTGGTGCCTACCCCGGGCTCGCTTTGCACCTCGATTTTCCCGTGATGTTTCTGGACGATGCCATAGGAAAGGGAAAGCCCCAGACCGGTGCCTTTGCCGACCGGTTTGGTGGTGAAGAACGGGTCGAAGATGCGATTCAGGTGCTCGGGTGCGATTCCCTTGCCGGTGTCGGCGATTTCCACACACACCGCGTCGCCATCGCTGCCCGTGGTCAGGGTGATGACCCCGCGATCTTCGATGGCGTGGGCAGCATTTACCAGGATGTTCATGAATACCTGGTTCATTTGCGAGGACAGGCATTCCACTTCGGGCAGGTCGCTGTAGTGCTTCACCACTTCCGCCTTGTACTTGATCTCGTTTTGGACGATGTTGAGGGTGCTGTCGAGCCCCTTGATGAGGTCGGTCCATTGCCACGTATCTTCCGTGTCGGCGTGGGAGAAGTCCTTGAGGCCCTGGACGATCTTCTTGACCCGGGCGATCCCCTCGCGGGATTCGCCCATCAGCGAGAAGATATCTTCGCGCAGATAGGCGATATCCACGTTTTGTTTCAACTGGCGGATGTCGTCGAGGGCTACCGGTGGAAATCCGGCCTCGTTAGCTTCGTAGGCGTCCAGCACCGCGAACAGGTTTTTCAGGTAGGTTGCCAGTGTGCCCAGATTGGAATAAACATAGCCGATGGGGTTGTTGATCTCGTGGGCCACCCCCGCCGCCAGTTGGCCGATGGATGCCATTTTTTCCGATTGAAGCAACTGGTTGTGCGCGTCCTCAAGGCGCGTGTTCATGGCGAGGATTTCCTCGTTCATCTTGGACAGTGTCTCGATGCGCTTGCACTGTTCCATGTGCAGGCGGGTATTCTCGATCACCAGGGTCACCAGGTTTACCAGCACCCGGCCGTGGTCCAGGTCCGACTCGGTGAAGGCCTGGCCACCGACCTGGCGGCTCACGCTCAAGGCGCCGATCACCCGGTTTTCGATCCTGAGGGGCCAGCACATGGCGGAACCCGGGAGGCGGTTCTTGTCCCGGGGAGCCACATTGCGGAAGCGAGGGTCGCTTGAAACGTCGCCCGCCAGGAGCAGGGGGGCGCCTTCCTTCGCCACCCATCCGAGGATGCCGTCGCCCAGCGTGATTTTGCTCCCCATCACCCAGGCAGGCAGGTCGATGCCGGCGGCGATGGTGAGCTGGCTGCTGGATTCTTCAGTCAGGGCGAGGCAGCCGTTGGCGGCGCCAAAGGCGCTCACGAAGTGTTCCAGTATTTTCCTCTGGGTCTGCGCCGGATCGCCCTGGACGGATGCGGTCTGGCTCAGCAGGTAGAGGTCATAGACCCAGCGGAGCGGGGCGATGTTTTCAAGTGCCACGATTTTTACTCCATCAACTTAGTCTGCAAACCGGAAACAAAATTCATGCTGTCACCCCTCGATGATCAAGGCGATTCCGGCCATCTGCGCATCGGCTTCAGCCAGGCAGGGTTCCAGCTTCGCCCAGTCCAGGCCCTGCCTTGCAAATGCGCCTGCGCCGAGCAACGGCGCCAGGCATTCCTCCGGGTGTCCTCCATCGCGGCAGTGGCAGATCACGTTAGCCATATACACCAGGTCGGTAAGGGGCGCGGCGGGCTGGGCGTCGGGAGAGTGGTGGTTGGCCACCGCCTGCTGGATCGCTGACGGGAACTTCCAGCGCTTTGCCAGTTCGGTGCCGGCCAGGGTGTGGTCCAGCCCCAGCACGGCATGCTCCGCTTCGATGACGGCGCAGCCTCGGGCGTCGGCGTATTCCAGGACCCACAGGAATTCATCGGGGAAATAGGTGGCCAGGACCAGCCTGCCGATATCGTGCAGCAGACCTGCCGTGAAGGCGGTTTCCGGATGGTGCCCGGTACGATTGGCCAGCGCCCGGGCATGGGCCGCGGCGGCGAGGCTGTGTCGCCAGAAGGTCAGGCGGTCGAAAACGCTGCGCTGTGCAGCCGGGAACTGGCTGATGATCCCGGCGGAGACCACGATGCTGCGCACATTGTGTGAACCCAGCACCATGACCGCTTCCTTGATCGAGCTGATCTGTGCCTCCAGACCATAGAACGAGGAATTGGCAACCCTTAGCACCCTTGCCGCCAATGCCTGATCATGGGCGATCTTGCGCGCCAGGGTGGCGGAGTCCATTTGCTCGTTTTCGAAAGTTTTCATGACATCCAATACCACCGCCGGAAGCGACGGGAGTTGCCGCAGCCTCCCCAGCAGTACGTCAATGTTGACAGGGTTCATCGCTCTTTCGCCGGTAGAGTTTAGCACCCCGGGTTCTCCGGGGTGATGGTCAGCAGCGCGCCTTTTGACCTGGACTCGGTTCCCATGGCGCGACACCATACGTGATAGCGGTGGCCGTCCTCCAAGGCCAGCGGCATACCCCGTTCCTCGCCGCTGAACTCCGCGAGGCAAGACAACAGCGGCCGGGGCAGACTGTCTTCGACCATGGACCCGAGGAGCGGGGACGCGCCACCGAACAGCTCGTCGGCCTTGCGGTTGGCGATAGCGATCATGCCTTCCTCGTCCACCCCGACCACCGCGACCGGCATGTGCTCAAGCACCTCCTGGGAGACTTGCAGGTAGTGGGTGTTGCGTATCACCTGCAGGGTTTTGTCCTCCACCAGCCTCTCCAGTTCCTGGTTCGCCAGTTTGAGCTCGTGGTTCAGGCGCTCGTTTTCCTGGGCCATTTCCTGGCGCTGGAATGCCTCGAGGATGTTGTCGCGCAGTTGCGCATCGTCCCAGGGCTTGGTCAGGAACTTGTAGATCGCACCCTCGTTGATGGCATCGGTCACTGATTCCAGGTCGGTGTATCTGGACAGCACGATGCGCACGGTATGCGGGTAGAGTTCTTTGACCAGCCTCAAGAACTCGGTGCCGTTCATGCTCGGCATGCGCTGGTCGGAAAGCACCACTCCCACTTTGTGGGAAGCCAGCAATTCGAAGCCTTCCTGCGGGCTGCTGGCGGTCAGGATGCGGTAGCCGTCGCGCCGAAGCAGCCGCTTCAGCGCGTTGACGATGTTGGCCTCGTCGTCCACGATCAGCAGGGCGCCGCGGGGGTTGTCGCCAGGGAGGCGCAGCAACTGCACCTGGCGGTTTTCCCTGAGCATGGTGGCAGCGTCCTCAACGGCCAGCGGCCGGCTGTAATAGAAGCCCTGTATGGAATCGCACTGGTTCGTGGCCAGGAAGTCCATCTGGCCCTCGGTTTCCACCCCTTCCGCGACCACCTTCATGTTGAGGGAGCCGGCCATGGCGATGATCGCTTTCACCAGCGCGGCATTACCCGGATCGGTGGTGACTTCACCCACGAAGGACTTGTCAATCTTGATGCTGTCGAAGGGGAATCGCTTGAGGTAGCTCAACGACGAATAACCGGTGCCGAAATCGTCCAGGGAGAACTTCACCCCCAGGGACTTCAGTTCCTTCATCGTTACTGCCGCCGTTTCGGCATCCTGGATCAACATGGACTCGGTCAGCTCCAGCTCGAGGCATTCTGGCGCCAGGCCGGATTCCTCCAGAACCCGCCGCACCACATGGACCAGGCCTTCCTGCCTGAACTGGCGCGCAGAGAGATTGACGGCGACGCTCACCGGGGGCAGGCCGGCATCCTGCCAGGCCTTGTTCTGGGCGCAGGCGGTTTTGAGTACCCATTCGCCGATGGGGAGTATCAGCTCGGTTTCTTCGGCGAGGGGGATGAATTCGGCGGGTGAAACCGTCCCCAGTTCCGGGTGTCGCCAGCGCACCAGGGCCTCCACGCCAGTCACTCCCCCGCCCTGGAGATCGACCTTTGGCTGGTAGTGCAAATACAATTCATCCCTTTCCAGGGCGTGGCGCAGGCTGGCTTCCATATTGAGGCGGTGCATTGCCCTGGCGTTCATTTCCGGGGAATAGAAGCAGAACCGGTTTCGCCCCATTTCCTTCGCACGGTACATGGCCACGTCCGCGTTTTTCAGCAGGCTGTCGCCGTTTTCGCCGTCTTTTGGATACAGGCTGATGCCGATGCTGGCGGTGACGAAAACTTCCTGCCCGGCAATGGTCATAGGGAGCGACAGGTGGTCGAGTATTTTTCCGGCGACTAGCACCACGTCATCGGTTTCCGACACCTCGGTCAGGATCACGGCAAATTCGTCTCCACCCAGTCGCGCCACCGTGTCGGTTTCGCACGCGCTCTCGTTCAGCCCGCGGGCAATTTGCTTGAGCAGCGCGTCGCCGTGCCCGTGGCCGAGGCTGTCATTAATCACCTTGAAGCGGTCCAGGTCGAGCAACAGGGCAGCGACCTGCCTGCCAGAGCGGTTTGCATACACGATGGCCTGGTTCAGGCGGTCGTTGAGGAGGTTGCGGTTGGCCAGCCCGGTGAGCGGATCGTAGTTGGTCTGATGCTCCAGTTGCTCCTCGTAGCGCTTCCGTTCGGTAATGTCGTTGATGACGCCGACAAAGTGGGTCACCCGGCCGGCATCATCCCGCACCGGAGAGACTGACAGTTCGTTCCAGAACATGCTGCCGTCTTTGCGATAGTCGCGCAGCACCACATGCGCCTCCCGTTCCTCCCGCAAGGCTGCCCGGACTTCTTCCGCCTCGATCTGCCCGGTGTCGTCCCCGAGCAGGAGGCTCCCGCCCCGTCCAAGCGCCTCCTCGGCGCTGTATCCGGTGATGCGCTCGAAAGCGGGATTGACGAAGATGATCGGATGGTGGGCGGCCACGGCATCGGTAATCATGATGCCGTTCATGCTCGAAACCAAGGCGCGTTCCCGCACGTGGAGCGCTTCCTCGGCTTGTCTGCGCTTGCTGATGTCTTCGATTACCGCAATGAAATACTTTGGCTGGCCGGAAAGCTCGCGCACCAGCGATACCGTCTGGTTGATCCAGATTTGGGAGCCATCCTTGCGGATATAGCGCTTCTGCATGGAGTAGTTCTGGGCTTCCCCGCGCAACAGGCGTCGGGCATGGTCCCTGCTGGCCTCCACGTCATCGGGATGGCTGGTATCCTCACAGGACATCGCCAGCAATTCCTGTTCCGTATAGCCGACGATGTCGCAGAGTTTGTGGTTGACCAGCAGCCAGCGCCCCTCCGGCGTGAAGTGCGCCATTCCTACCGCCGCCTGGTTGAATGTGGAGTAGAAACGCTGATCGCTTTCCCGATGGGCTTTCTTGGCGCGTCCGTCCTTGCTGATGTCGCGGGTTACACTCAGCATCGCGGTAATTTCACCGGCCCGGTTGGACAACGGGGCCGCGCAGGATTCCGGGCGGCGGCTGTCACCTTCCAGGCCTTTGCCATTGATCGGGAGCTTGGTCAGGGGCGAGGTGAACCCGGCCTTGTCGATATGCGGCTGGCTGGCAGTGCTTCGACAATCTGGTTGCCGGACTGAAAGCCCTTCTTCGTGTTGATGCTCAGTAGAACGAGGCATGATTCCGCTTTCCGATTAGTGAGAGGTAAGCACAACAGAGGACTCTGTAGGGGTTTAACGGCAGATTGGGTGGAAACTTTAACGTGAACATCGCGAAGCGATACCTCATCACTCTCCCCCTCTGGGGCATCGGCATCTACACAACTTGCGCACATGACGAATCCCGTTGGAAGAGTGCGAATTTGGCGAACTGTTTCAGCTCATCAAGCGTGTAATGTTCAGGCGTCTAAATCATCATGAAGAGCTGATAAATCGGCTGCTAGAGCCAATAGCCATTGAGCAAACGCTGCCACAAATCAGAAAACGCCAGACGTAAAAAAAGCCTGCATGTCCGCAAGCTTTTGATTTCATTGGCGCCCCAGAGACGAATCGAACGTCCGACCTACCCCTTAGGAGGGGGTTGCTCTATCCACTGAGCTACTGGGGCGAGGTCGCCATTTTACGCTAAAATTCATGGATGGATAAAATCGATTGTGGCGGCCGATTCATGCCGAAACGCAAAGGCCATGTCAGGCTGCGCGATATCCCGCCTGACCTGACCGCTCTTCTCAATCGCGGTGAAATGGAAACCGCGACCCTGACCGAGCAGGCGGCGATGGATTTTGCCGCGTTGCTCGGCACGCTGGATGGCTGGTCGGGAAACGCGGCAGGGCTGGCGCAGGAAGCTGCGCGTCAGGATTTTTCCGGGCATGGCCTGGTAAAGCGCATGGAGCTGGCCGGAAGAATGGTGGGCAGGCACGGCGCATTTGACGACATGGGGGTATTGCAGCAGCTCATCGCTCATCCATCCGATTCGGTGCGTGGATTTGCCTGTTTTGCGATTGCTCTGCATCCGGAGTTGGGTTTCGCCGATAAATTCATGGCGATGAGGCAGCTTGCCGCGGATCGCCATTTCGGCGTGCGCGAATGGGCCTGGCTGGCGTTGCGTCCGGCTGTCGCAAACGCGCCGTTCGAGGCGATTGTCCGGTTGCATGGGTGGGTATCCGAGCCGGATGCCAATCTGCGCCGATTTGCCGTTGAGATTACGCGGCCACGCGGGGTGTGGGCGAAACACATTGCTCCGCTGCAGGCGGAGCCCTGGCATGGCCTGCCATTGCTTGAGCCGTGCTGCCGCGACGAAAGCCGTTATGTGCAGGATTCTGTGGCTAACTGGCTGAACGATGCCGCCAGGAGCCGGCCGGAATGGGTCAGGGAAGTGTGCCGGGACTGGCTCCGGAATCATCCGGACAATAGCGCTTGCGGCTATATTCTGAAGCGGGCACAGAGAAATCTGAGAGGTGAAGAAAAGTCGCCGGATTAACAATCGTTAAAACAGGAGTTATGTGTCCTGTGATAGAATTGCCATTGTGTTCCGCACGGATTTTTACGAGGAGTCTGAAGTATGACCGCTTTTACTGCTGACGAAGCTGCGCAGCTCAAGCAGAGCCTGGAGAAGCGCCGCCAGCTACTGCTTGAAGAAATCCGTGACGAGCTGGCTCGTTCGGGTGAGCAGCATTATGTTGATCTGGCCGGGCGTGTCCCCGATC